>JAABSQ010000137.1 GCA_011390315.1 Desulfobacteraceae bacterium | reverse complement strand
CAGCATCACCGCGCCGGCGCATATGCCTGCGAGTGTGTATTTTTTATCTATTTTAGACATGACATCACTCCATGTTGAATATCGATTTGGCGCCCTCGGCTCGGCCGATTCCGTCAATCGACGGGCGCGCCCCATCCGCCGCCGATGGCCTTGATCAGGTTGACCGCGCTGGTATACCGCTGCCCCCGAATCCGGCTTTCCAGGCGGGAATTTTCAAGAAGCACCCGCTCTGTATCCAGAACATTGAGATAGTTGACCAGTCCCCCCTCGAACTGCCGCTGGGACAGATCATAGGCCTGACGGGAGGCTTCGACGGCCAGTTTGTTGGCTTCATCCTGTTTTTTGAGGAGCTGTATACTGACCAGGGCGTCTTCCACCTCTCCGAAGGCTTCGATAATCGTCTGACGATACAATGCGTATCGCTCGGCATATGCGGCCCGGGTCCGTTCCAGATTGGCGGAGAGCCGACCGCCTTCGAACAACGGGATGGAAATATTGGGCCCGATGCCCCAGGTGAAACTGCGGCTGTCGAAAAGGTTGCTGTAATGGGAACTTGCCAGTCCCGCGTCGGCGCGGATATTGACCCGGGGGTAAAACTCGGCCGCGGCCACCCCGATCCGGGCGTTGGCCGCAGCCAGAGCCCGCTCCGCCCGCCGGATATCCGGCCGCTCCACCAGCAATCGGGAGGGAACCGTCACCGGAATATAGGGCGGATCACCCTTCAGGGGTGCGAAAGGAATGGAAAATTCCGACGGCGGAAGCCCCATCAGCCCCGCAATGGCGTTTTCCAGAATGGCCCGTTCCCGCCGCAGGGCGAACAGCAGAGCATGGGTGGCGTTTAGCTCGGCTTTGGCCTGGGCCACCGGCAGTTGGGATACGATCCCGAATTCGAACCGGCTGTCGAGGATCTTGAGCTGCTCCTGGCGCACATCCACGGCCCGCTCGACAATACGGATCTCTTCGTCCAAGGATCGCAGGGCGAAATAATCCAAAGCCACCTCCGAGCGAAGGATCAGCAGAACGGCCTCGAAATCCTCTTCCACCGACCGGGCATCCGCATCCGCCGCCTGATACCCCCGGCGGATGCGCCCGAACAGATCGATTTCATAGGCTACATTGAAGGGAAACCGCCATGAAGAGGATGCGCCCCCTGTAGACCCGTCGGTGGTTTCCGAAAACTCCCGCTTTTGATAATCGGGATCAGCGGACAGGAAGGGAAACAGCGGGGCCTTTTGAATGCGCGCCGTGGCCCGTGCCTGACGCACCCGGGCCGCCGCGGCCATTACATCGAAATTACCGCCATCGACGCGGTCGACCAGTTCGTTCAATCGTTTGTCGTTGAAAATATACCACCAGGGTCCTTCATAGACGATCGGTTTCAGATCAACACCCGGCGCGTATTTGTAGGCTTCCGGGGTGGGGACGATCGGGGCTTCGTAGTCGGGCCCCACCATGCAGGAGGTCAACAGCGTTGATGAAAGAATCAATCCGATAATCAGTGCGGATCGCAAACAGCAAGACAAAACCATTCGATATTCGTCGGCAGATGGAGAAAGCATCGTCAATTTCCTCACCGTTCACCTCATTCCTAAAATCAGCGGGTTATTGGGTAGTGTAATCACAGATGGGTTGAAATCAAGATAATCGGCGTTCGCACCGGCTACGCCGGCTTCCGGAATTTGGATTCCACGGCATGGCAGACCGGGCAGTTTTTTGGAGGGGCGTCCACGGCAATGTAGCCGCATACCTGGCATACATAAAATAAGGCGGTCCCGACCGAACCATCTTTCCTTCGGCGGTTCAACAGCTCAAACTGGGCCTTGGCGGTCTCTCCGAACTGTTCAAACGCTTCGGCGGCGGTCTCCCGCCCATCCCGGTGGAGCATTTCCGCCACCTCGAAAAATTCCACGGTGAAATTCTTCCGTTTGGCGCTGATCAATTCATCGAGATGTTCATCGATATCACTCCCGATCTTTCCCCGAAGATGCATCATGATGCGTCGGGCATGCACCTCTTCGGAATCGGCCAGGGCATGGAGCATTCTTGCCGTGGATGCATCCCCCGCCTTTTCAGACAAGGCCGCATACAACCGGTTGCGGGCCGCCGACACCGATTCTTTGGAAAATGCAAGCAGCAGTTCTTTTTGGAGATCTTTCATTCATTCTCGACCGCGTAGGTTTTTGTAGTCATATTCCGAATCGAAATCGATCGTACCGAAAAGATCGATGATTTCCATCTGTTTACGGCGTTGAATGTATTCCTCAAGTGCTTCGGTGACGACCGCCTTTTGGGTGCTGTGCTTGCCGATCTTACGGGCCTTTTCAATGAGATCATTATCAAATGAGAGATTGTTTGCCATAAGCACCTCCTTTAATCCAAACACTTACACTTTCGAGTATTTGAAATCAATTGTGATTTTACGGCACGTACAACCCGGCCTTCACCGGCAGATAGAGCGACAGTGAGGGAAACAGCGACAGAATCACCAGAATGATCACATCCATGATGACGAAGGGAATGGCCTGTTTGGCCACCGCGTCGATGTCGCCGCGGATGAGATTGGCGGCGGTGAAGAGGTTGACCCCCACCGGCGGGGTGGCCTGGCCGATGGCCAAGGCCGAGATGAAGATCACCCCGTACCAGAGCGGGTCGATGCCGAAGGCGGTGAGCACCGGAATCAGGATGGGCATGATGAGATAAGAGATGGAGATGGCGTCCAGAATCATTCCCAGGGCCAGAAGCAGGAGGTTGACCAGGATAATCATGACGGCGGCATTGGGGGAGATGGAGACGATGAACTCGGCGGCCCGGTCCACCACCCCGATGACCGAGGTGCCCCAGGTGAAGATGCCGGCGAAGACCACGATGAACATGATCACGGAGCTGGTGGCGGCGGCGTCGGTGAGGACCAGGACGAAATCCCGCCAGGTCAGGGACCGGTAGATGAAGACCGCCACGAAGAGGCTGTAGAAGACCGCCACCACCGCGGCTTCAGTGGGGGTGAATATCCCGGCGTAAATCCCCCCGAGGATGATCACCGGCGACAGAATCGCCCAGATCGATTCCCGAAGCGCTTTCAGAATCTCCCCTGCGCCGGCCCGTTCAGTGATCCCCCGGTATCCCCTTTTTCTGGAGATCAGATAAGCCACGATGATCGTTCCCACCCCGGTCAGAAGCCCCGGAATGATCCCGGCCATAAAGAGTGCGCTCACCGACACGCTGGTGATGTTGCCGTAGATGATAAAGGCGATGGAAGGCGGAATGATGATGGAAAGATCCGAGGCATTGGCGATGAGGGCCCCGGAAAAGCTCTTGTCGTACCCGTGCTTGAGCATGGGGGCCAGCAGGATCAGCCCCACCGCCGCGGTGGTGGCCGGTCCGGAGCCGGAAAGCGCGCCCCAGAACATGCAGGTGCAGACCGCCACCATCCCCAGGCCGCCCACGGCTCTGCCCACCACCAGCTCGAAAAAATGGGCGATGGTGGCGGCCAGACCGGCCCGCTGCAGAATCACCCCGGCCAGGACGAAAAAGGGAATGGCCAGCAGGGGAAAGGAGGCGATTCCGGAGACGAAGTTCATCCCCAGCATGCCGATGCCCAGCTGAAAATGGTAGATGGTGATCACGGCGGCGATCCCCAGGGCGGTGCCGATGGGCGCCCCCAGGATCATCAGGAAAATGAAGACGGCCGATATCAGGAGAATCTCCATCAGCCGGGCCTCTCTATCTTCCCGAACCGCCGAAGCCGCCGATGGGCATCCCGGTAGATCCCCCGAAAGACGAAGATCGAGAGCACCGGCACCCCCACATAGTAGATCCAGACCGGAATCCCCAAGGCCCCGGAGGTGGCGCGAAACAGGGTGATTTCATCATAAATGGCCTGGATCATATAAAAATCCACCAGGATGAACAGAACTGCGCTCAATCCGGCGCTGAGCACAATGGCCGCTTTTTTGAATTTTACAGGGAAGAGGTTGTAAAAGGTGACCATTCCGAGCTGTCCGCCCCGCTCAAATGCGATGCCCGAGCCCACCACGGTCATCCAGACGAAGAGGTTGATGGTAATCTCTTCAGTGGCGGCAAAGGAAAAATGAAAAAGGTATCGGCTCAGGATGTTGATGAAGGCGATGGCCGCCATCACAAAGAGCAGGACGGCGGCGATCCAGTAGTCGATTCGAATGCGGTCTTCGGAGGTCGGCATAAACTCCCTTTTGATTCCGGTTGCCCGGGATGCCGATGCCGTCGGCATCCCGAGAAAGGGTTCGCGCCTATTCGGCCATATCCGCTCTGGCGGTTTCGTAAAGCGCCTTTCCGATCTTGGGCACCCATTTGTCATAGACCGGCCGGGTGGCCTCTTCGAACGCCTGTCGATCTTCTTCGGAGAGCTGGGTCACCTTCATCCCTTTCTCTTCCATGTAGGCGATCGGGTCCGGCACCGCCATCTCGTAATTGAACTCTTCTTTCAGAATGCGCAGGGATTCGCCGTCATCCAGACCGGCCCGGCACAGGGCCTTTTCAAACCGGGCCGACTCCTTGGCCGCCTCGGCGATCGCCTTTTGAATATCCGCCGGGAATTTGTCCCACTCCCGCTTGCCCCAGTAGACGATGAGCGGGTCCACCAGGTAGTTCCACAGGGTGGCATACTGGTGGTACTGCCAGATCTGAACCGGGATCAGCACCCCCACCGGGTTCTCCTGGCCGTCCACCACCCCCTGCTGAAAAGCGGTCTGGGCGTCGCCCCAGTTCATGTTGACCGGGTCGGCGCCGAGCTGCCGAAAAATGTCGATGAAAATGGGGCTGCCCACCACCCGAAGCCGCATCCCCTTCATGTCTTCGGGCCGCTTGATCTCCCGAACCGAATTGGTCACCTGCCGAAAGCCGTTTTCAGCCCAGGCCAGCCCCACCAGGCCTTTTTGGTCCATGGCCTCGAAGATCTTTTTGCCGGTTTCGCCGTTTTCCATCTGATCCAGGTTTTCAAAGGTGTTGATGAAAAACGGCAGCGAGAAGATATTCATTTCCGGAATCACCGGGGCCGCGTTGATGGTCGACTCGTAGGCGCAGTCGATGATTCCGTTGGCCACCATCTGAGGCGACTTGAGCTGGGCCCCTTTGAGCAGGGCGCTTCCGAAATAGGGCTTGATGTTGATGCGGCCGTCGGTCTTCTCTTTGACCAGTTCGGCGAACTTGGTCGCCCCGATTCCCCAGTAGAAATTGGGGCCGACATTGACGGTCATTTTGTATTCTTTCTTGAAATCGGCCCCGGCGGCCGGAAACACAAGTCCGAACAAAACTCCGAATAAAACCAGAATCGACACGGCCCCTTGTCGGGTCTTCTTCATACCTTTCATCATGATTCCCCCTTTCTGTGTGTTTTCTTCGGAAAAGCGTTCATTTTTCCTTACAATTCAGGTATCAATCTACGATAAATTAACTGGAAAGATTACCGGAAACGGTATTGCAAAAGTTCATTTTTTGAGATCTTATGCCACGAATCGGCCCGAAAGTAAAGGAGAAGGGGCATGTTGAAGCATCTGAGCATCGGCAAAAGGACCGGCCTCGGCTATGCGTTTATGATCACGATGATTCTGGCGGTCGGATCGGCGGGCTTTCTGTCTCTCACCCATGTGCTGAGCCGGGTCGGCCTCTTTGAAACGGTGGGCGGGCTTCAATCCCGATTGACCGCGGCCAGATTCCATGTGGACCGGTTCATCATTCACAGCTTCGATGAGGGGCGGGCGATTCAGGAGTCGGAAAAGGAGGCGGCCCTTACCGCAGTGGGGAAGGCCGTCTCCGGCATCGACGCCGCGCTCGCCGGTGAGGCGCCGCCCCCCGAGGCCGCCGAAAGGCTTCAAACGGCCCGGGCGATGGTGATGGATTACCTGGATGCTTTTGAAAGTTTCGCTATCGCCGAAACCCTCAAATCGGAGCTGGAACTGGGGACCCGGGCCACCTATGAATACCTGGCGGAGCTGATTCGGGAAGGGGAATTTCTGATCGAAGAGATGGAGACCCGAAACCGGCTCCTGTATGCCGCCTTTATCGCCTACTTCGACCGGAACACCCCGTCCCGCCTGGCCCGAATCGAATCGGCTATGAAAGAGATGGATGCGGCCATCGAGGCATGGATCGAATTGATTCGGGGCAGCGAAGACTATTTGGCCATAGGAGAGGAAATCCGGGGCCGGTTTCGGCGGTTTCGGGAGCATATCGAAGCCTACCAGGCCCAAATCGCGATTCAGCATCAAAAGGGCCAAGAGATGACCGCCCTGGAAAACCAACTGACCGATCTCTTTTCCTCATTCATCCTATCCACCACCGAACAATTAGCCGAGGTCAAGCGGCTGGCCGTCCGGATCATCCTCGGATGCACCGCCGCGGCCCTGATCCTGGGAATCCTGTATGCGGTTCTGTCGACCCGTTTTCTGGTCGGAGATCTTCAGGAAGTCGGCGACGGGGTGAGTCAGGGCGCCCGCCAGGTGGCGTTTGCTTCGGACCATGTCTCCGAGGCCAGCCAGGAACTGGCCCGGGCCTCCTCCGAACAGGCCGCATCCATAGAAGAGACCGCCGCAGCTCTTGAAACCCTCTCCGCCATGACCGGACAAAACACCCGAAGCGCCCGGGAGGTGAAAAAACTGGCCGGCGGCATCGCCGATCTGTTGAGCCAGGCCCTGAAAACGGCATCCGAGCTGTCGGCATCCATGGATCAGGTAACGGCGGCCGGAGAGGCGACTGAAAAGATTCTTCAATCCATCGACGAAATCGCCTTTCAGACCAACCTGCTGGCCCTCAATGCCTCGGTGGAGGCGGCCCGGGCCGGGGCCGCGGGGGCCGGTTTCGCCGTGGTCGCCGGTGAGGTGAGAGAGCTGGCCATGCGGGCCGCCCAATCCTCCGGGGAAACCCGCGATCTCATCGAAACCGCCTCCATGCAGATCTCCAAAAGCGTACGCCTGGTCGCCCTCACCCACGAATCCTTCTCCGAAGCCGCGGATGAAGCCGCCCGCATGGACACCCTCATTCGAGAAATTTCGGATGCCTCCGAGGAGCAGGCCCGCCGCATCTCCGAAATCAACACCGCCGTCGCCGGCATCAATCAGATCACCATGGCCAACGCCTCCAACGCCGAAGAGTTCGCCTCTTCTTCGGAGGAGATGAACAGTCAGGCCGGGGCGATGCTGGGGTTTGTGGATCGGTTGGCGGCGTTGACGGGTGGAAAAAAGATAGAGCGGGCGAAACCGGAAGACACCGGAACCAAAAGCGAGGAAATGCCGCCGATCACAGCAGCGGAAGAAACGACCCTCTGATCCCGGGCTGGCGCCGAATTGTTTTCTTTAACCCTTGAGCATCACATAAATGCTTGACCAAGATCTCCGCTGCCTTTAAGATTAAGATAAAAATCTAATTTCCTGAATCTTTTACTCTTGGATTATCTTTTATGCAGAACCTGAAGAAAGCTCCCAG
>JAABSQ010000136.1 GCA_011390315.1 Desulfobacteraceae bacterium | reverse complement strand
AAAATGAACAACAGCTGATCGCCCTTATAAAGGCCGTGAAAGAACCATTCAGGGCAATGACCGCAATCGAAATTGCTACGCCAGATTTCTTGAGAGATCTTATCAGATTACTGCGAAATCAAATCGGGGATCGTCCATTCCATAAATTTGGAATGGATTTGGGCCAAAATCCTGGTCAACTTAATGAAGAATGCCGGAAAATCGTTCTAAGTTGGCCACGGAATGCCGGTGTTCTATGCTTGATAGATTTGGGGAAAATGGATGAACACCAAAATTATAAATTTTGG
>JAABSQ010000148.1 GCA_011390315.1 Desulfobacteraceae bacterium | reverse complement strand
GCCCCACCGGCGCCATCAAGCCCTCCAAGGTGGAAACCAAAGAAGGCAAAGAGGTCAAGAGTGTTGCGGTCAAGGAAGAACGCTGCATGTTCTGCGGTAACTGCTACACCATGTGCCCCTCCATGCCGCTGGCGGATAAAGAAGGCGACGGCATCGTGCTCATGGCCGGAGGCAAGGTCTCCAACCGGATCAGCACACCCAAGTTCTCCAAGGTGGTCGTGGCCTTCTTGCCCAATGAAATGCCGAGATGGCCCCAGATGACCGATGCCATCAAGCACATGGTCGAAGCCTACTCCAAGGGCGCCAACAAATACGAACGGCTCGGCGAATGGGCCGAACGGATCGGGTGGGAGCGCTTCTTTGAGGTGTGCGAACTTGATTTTACGCATCACCTGATTGATGATTTCCGCGATCCGGCCTACTATACCTGGCGTCAGTCGACCCAGTTCAAATTCTAATTTTTGCGTCACCTAAATGCGTTCAGGGGATGCGGCATCCGTCGCGTCCCCTGAATGTTCGGAAAAGAGGTTAAAATGGAATACGAAGAGGCAAAAGAAAAGATCGTAACAGAGCTTCAAAAGAAACAAAAATCCAAATCCAAATTCTACTTCAACGATCTGTCCAAGATCCTGGATGAGAAGCCGAGAGCCGCCAAGAAACTGATCAATCAGATGGTCAATGACCAGGTGCTGGTCTACTGGTCCAGCGGCAGCACCACCATGTACGGGCTGCCCGGCACCGGCAAACAGGCGGCCGCCGAGCATGAAGATGGTGAAGAATAAGCAGAACCTTTTTTTTGGGTGAGCCCGAATCCGTATCCAGCGCTTCAAGAAATCCCATGCACCCTCAAACCGCCCAGTTGCCGAGAATTTTCATGGCCGGTTTGCGCGGGGGTTCCGGGAAGACCATCATGTCCATCGGGCTGATCAGGGCCTGGCGAAAATCCGGCAGATCCGTCTCTCCTTTCAAAAAAGGCCCGGATTATATCGACGCGGGCTGGCTTGCCCTGGCGGCGGGTCGGCCCTGCTACAACCTCGATACTTTTCTGATCGATAAACCCCTCGTTCTGCAATCTTTCCTGAGCCATACCCGGCCTGAGGATATCGCCGTCATCGAAGGGAACCGGGGGCTGTACGACGGCATCGATCCCGAGGGTTCCACCAGCAGCGCGGAGGTGGCCAAACTCTTGTTCGCCCCGGTCATCCTCTGTGTCGATTGCACCAAAACCACCCGTACCATGGCCGCGGTGATCTCCGGATGTATCCATTTCGATTCCCGGGTGCGGATCAGCGGAGTGATTCTCAACCGGATCGCCGGTTCCCGCCATGAAAAAATCCTTCGGGAAAGCATCGAGTCCCACTGCGGCATTCCAGTGGTGGGGGCGGTACCCAAACTGGATCGGCAGCAATTTCCGGAGCGTCACATGGGCCTGGTGCCCACCCCGGAGCACGCCTTGTCACAGGCCG
The DNA here is from genome assembly GCA_011390315.1 of Desulfobacteraceae bacterium. Classification (GTDB taxonomy): domain Bacteria; phylum Desulfobacterota; class Desulfobacteria; order Desulfobacterales; family Desulfococcaceae; genus JAABSQ01. The sequence goes on along the minus strand of JAABSQ010000148.1, from coordinate 25,013 downwards.
CCGTAGATGCCGCTGCCGAAATGGCTTCAAGCTATCTTGATCTGGGCGGCCTGGCCGATATCGCTCTGAATGCCGGATCGATTTCCTGGACCTTCCCGGAGGTCTTCGAAAACCCGGCGGTTTCCATTAAAGAGAGGGGCGCCGCCGGCCATTCGGCGTCCAGGGAAAAACCGCGAATCGGAATCCTTCGGGATTCCGCATTTCAATTCTACTATCCCGACAATATTGAAGCCCTGACAGCCGCCGGTGCGGAACCGATTTTTATCAATGCCTGCAAGGATGCCACACTTCCTCCGGTGGACGGGTTGTATATCGGCGGCGGGTTTCCTGAAACCCATGCCCGTGCGCTGTGCCGGAATCTCGATTTTATTCGGGAGCTGAAAGCGGCCGCGGAAGCCGGTCTTCCCATTTATGCCGAATGCGGAGGATTGATGTACCTGGGGGAGTCTCTGGTGGTCGGCGGCGCCACTTACCCCATGGCAGGGGTGTTGCCGATCGTCTTCGGATTATGCGATCGGCCTCAGGGGCTCGGGTACACCATCCTGAAGGTGGACGGCGAGAACCCCTATTTTCCGGTGGGAACCGAAATCCGGGGTCATGAATTTCGCTATTCCAAGGTATTGGAATGGCGGGGCCGGGCCGATGATATGGTATTGGGCATGCGCCGGGGGACCGGGTTCATAGACCGGCGCGACGGCATTACCTACAAAAATGTTTTCGCTACCTACACCCACATCCACGCCCTGGGGATGCCGACCTGGGCCGAATCCATGGTCGCCAATGCGGCGGCATACCGCATTAAGGCGGTTTGTCGAAATAAAAATACCGTGACCGGCTCCGGGGGATGAATCCCCCGGCTCACCCCGGAAAGCGCCCTGAAGGGCGCTCCCCTCTCTTGAATTCCTCCCAAAAGACGAGCCCGCTTCAGCGGGCTTTTTCGGATTCAGCCGGGGGATTCATCCCCCGGCGGCGTTCGGATGGTATTCTAACTTCCGCGAATCGCCTAACGGTGGAATACGATCCCGGCCCAGTCTTTTTCCCTCTTTTCCCACACCGGTTTCCATTCGTGACCACCGAAGATCTCTTTTAAATCCGAAACTTCATCCGCCTTAATGCCCGAGATGACCACGCCGCTGGAGCGGCGGGCCAGCCGTTTCAGGTCGGGGAGGATCCGACTCAGGGTGGGCATGCGCAAATTGGCCAGGATCAGATCGACCTTGTCATCAATCGATCCGATGGGTGTATCTTTAATGATGAACCGGTCCTGAATTCCATTGAGTCGGGCGTTTTCCCGGGCTTCGCTGAGTGCGCAGGCGTCGATGTCCAGCCCGAGTGCTCGGTTGATGCCCAAGGCTACGGCGGCAATGCCCAGAACCCCGGACCCGGTGCCGATATCGAGTGCACAGGTTTCGCGGGTGAGATGCGGGTCAATCCATTTCAGGGCCTGTTCAATGCCCTGCAGGGCCATGCGCGTGGTCGGGTGGCTTCCGGTGCCGAAGGAGGCGCCGTGCCGAAGCTGAATCACCACATCCCCTTCTTTCGGGATAAAGGCGGCCTCCGGGGGTTTCAAAACGATTCGGGTGGAAACCCGAACGGGTCGATCGAAAGATTTCTCGATGACGGTTCGGCCGTACTGATCCCGGTATGCCAGCAACCCGTCCATCACCAGTGATTTCAGCAGGTGTTTGGCTTCCGAGCGGGTAAGGTGATGGGTTGTGGCGATGAATTTTTCCAGCGCATGGGGGGTCAGGCTTTCCCACCGGGTTTCCACGTGCGCCAGAACCTCCTTTCGAATGGTTCCCGCATCCGTTTTACCCAAACCGGAAGGATTCGATGAACGATCTGTTTTCAAGACCTATTTGAACATTCGAAGGTAATTTGCAAACAGGCGGGGATGAACCCGTGAAAAACGGTCGAAATCGGCGGTGATTTCCATCCCCGGTATGAGGGCCCGAACCACCGGCAGGGAAAGATCCCGGCGGGTGAGATCGACATACAGCGGCCGGTATCCGTTGGCGGCCAGAAGTTGCTCCAGCAGCGCCAGGTCGGTCTCGGGGCTGCCGGTGGTGAAATCAGGGAGTTTTTCAAAAGGCACCCGAAGCAGCCCGGTCAGCCCGGAGGAGGAGGGCGGCCCGCCCGGAAACGGGTAGGGGGTTTCGGTCATGGCTGAGATCAACGCCCGGCCCGCATTGAGATGAGCCCCGGTTCCTCGAATGATGTCTCCGGCTGCGTCCATGACAAAGCATTTGCAGCAGGGAATCCCCAGGGGAGAAGTAAGGTCCTGGAATTGAACACGGATGCCGTTTTCTATATAATTCAGCAGAAGGGTGGCCAGGCGGGGCTCGGTGGTCTCCAGATCAAAACAGCGGTCCGGTGCAAAAGGGGTGACCCCTTCACAATGCCGCTCGATGATCTCCATCAGAGCATTGACCTTGGCCTGGGCCAAGGTGTTGCCGGAAGCCAGGCCGGTGGAGCCGAGACCCGAGAAGAGGGCGATTTCATCCAGGTTGGAGAAGAGAAAAACACACTGGACCGGCACCAGAATCGGTTCGGAACCGACCCGTCCCGGAGCGGCGCCTTCCAGCCAGTAGAGCGGTTCATCTTCATAGGGGGCCTGCAGGGCCAGGTGATCGGGATTCAGCGCCGGGATATTCCGATCCTTCAATTCGGAAAACCGGCCCTGGATCAGGGGATAAGGCGCCTGGTATCCGATCACGCCTTCCGGGCCGATACTCGCGAAGGCGGAACATCGCTCCACCATTTCCATGGCATAGGCGGCCCGGGCCTGTTCCAGTTCCAGCCCCCGGCCGTAAGAGGTCTGTTTCCCGGTGAGCCGATACCGATGCAAGCCCGCCTCGACCCCGATATCCACACGCCACTCCCGGAGCAGTGCGATCGGGCTGAGGGAGGCGGCATGGCGCATTTCTTCGCCGGCGATGACGCCGATCCCGGCCAATCGGTCCAGAGCGATATCCGCGGTTTCCGCCGGAGAGGGAAGAGCCGGTTTTGCTTTGTCGGATTCTGAAAGCACGTTTTTCAAGGGGAGAAAATCGGGATAAACGACCTCGATGGAGATCTTTTCCGGCGCCACTGCAGAAATTTCCGCATCGGAAAAGGGGCGGTTCGGATCGGCTGTTTCCGGGGGCGGCAGCAGTTGGTGTTCTTGAATGTTCTTGCGAAACAATTCGATCCAGCGGTTGTGAATCCGCCGGTCCGGTAAGCGGTCGAATCGAATATAGTTCAAAGGGGTCAGGCGGGCGAGGGTTTTGCATTCCCTATCAGAAAAAGCGTCCCGAAGCTTTTTGAAAGGTTCATTTAAAAGGCAGGCTTCCAGGAGAAGGGATCGATACACCCCGTCTTCAGGAGGTACGTTCCGAATTCGATCCCGAAGTTGATCCTTCAGCCAACCGCCCATCTGCGCCAGAAGCTGCTTCCGCATGAATTGGTCATAGGGATGACTTCTCAGGTAATCGACGCCTGCTTCGAAATCGATTTTTTTTTCGGGAACGCAGGAAAAATAACCGATACCGGCTTCGGTCTTCGACAACCGGAGTTCATAGACCCTTTCCGCATTTTGCGGCCGTTTCGTCATCGAAAGGGCCTTTTCATCGGATTACTCACTTTCGGCCCCGCTTTCATGCATGTCTTCATTCCGGGGGGATTCTTCTTGCTCATCCTCCGCCGTGAGCGGTTTTCGCCGAAAGATCCTTGCGCCGATAATGCTGATTTCATAAAGCACCATCAACGGCAAGGCCATCATCACCTGGGTGACCACGTCCGGCGGGGTGATAATGGCGGCACCGATAAAAAAGAGGAGGAGGGCGTATTTTCGGTTTTTTTTCAGGAATTCCACGGAGACGATTCCCATGCGAGACATGGCGGTGAGTACCAGGGGCAGCTCAAAGACCAGTCCGAACGCCAGCAGCAGTTTGGTGGCGAACCCCAGGTATTCTCTCATGGACGGGAGGGCCTTCAGGTTTTCATTGGCAAATCCCAGAAAAAATTCGAATCCGTAGGGAAAGACCACGTAATAGCCGAACAGGGCTCCGCCGAGAAAGAAGACCACCGATAGAAATACCACCGGCAGAAGAATTCGTTTTTCCCTCTGGTACAGGCCCGGCGCCACAAACATCCAGAACTGATAGATGATCACCGGCGAAGCCACGAGAAGCGCCGCCAGAAAAGCCGATTTGAGATATGTAAAAAAGGCTTCCGGAAGTCCGGTGAAAATCAGGGCGTCGTCTTTTCCCATCACCTGAATCAGCGGCCGGGTGAGGATCTCGAAGAGTTGTTCCTTAAAAAAGTAGGCCGCGACAAAACAGACCGCCACCGCGATGAAGGACTTGATAAGCCGATTTCGCAGCTCCTCCAGATGCGTGGTGAAGGGCATTTTTTCTTCTTCGGAGGTCATTTTTTTGCCGTCCCGTCTGTTTTCTTCAAATCACCGGATTCGTCGGCCGATTCCTCCGAGATGGGGTGTTCCTTCTTTTCCTCGGCTTCCATCAATTCGGCCGGAATATCGGTGGCGGCGTAAAATTCATCTTCCGTCTCTTCTGGCTCACCGGTCGAGGGCGGGATATCGATCTCCTCTTTTTCCTCGGCCGGCTGGGGGGGCAATGCTGCATTTTCCACTTGCGGGGCGGTTTTCTCAGGTTTGACCAAAATTTCATTTCCGGTGGCCCGGGGTTCGGCATCCTGAGGCAGGGCCTTTTCCGGTTTTATCTCTACCGCTTTCTTTTTTTTCAGTTCGGCCTCCACATCATCGAAAGATTTCTTGACCTCCCGAATGTCATTGTCGAGGTCCATGGAATCTTTGAATTCATTGGCGGCATGCTTGAATTCATTCATGGCCCGACCCAGAGATTTGGCCAGGTCCGGAAGCTTTTTGGGGCCGATCACGATCAGTGCGATGGCCAATATCAGCAGAATTTCGGGCATTCCCATGCCGAACATGTTGTCACCTTTCTCGTTGAGTCAGTGGTAAGACATTAGAAAAACATTTATTTCTACTGCCTTTGCGGGTAGGTGTCAAGGATAAGAAAACACGAATGGATGTGAGAAAAATGAGCAGGAGAAATCGGAAACAAAAAAAAGAAGGTTACAGAAATTTTCTGCAACCTTCCGGTATTTATTTGGCTGAGGGACCAGGATTCGAACCTGGGTTAACGGGGCCAGAACCCGTCGTCCTGCCGCTAGACGATCCCTCATCAATATTTGAGTTTTATTCTGTACAATAAATTTCGAACCGGGTCAAGAAAAAAATCACGATTTTTCCTCGATGAATCGAGCAGCCGCCGTCAGCCGGGCGATGACCCGTTCTTTGCCGAGGATTTCAACGATCTCGAAAATACCCGGGCTGGCGGTTTTTCCGGTCAGCGCCACCCGAACCGGCTGGGCGATTTTGCCTAGTTTCAGACCGGTGGTGTCCATCACACGCAAAAAGGCGCCTTCCAGTTCTTTTTCCGAAAAATCATTCAGCCCTTCCAGCTGAGTGACCAGCAGGTTTAACGGGTCCAGGACATCGGGTTTGAGGAATTTTCGGGCCGCTTTTTCCTCATAGACAATCTCATCGGTGTAGTAAAACAAGGCGGCTTCCGCCATTTCCAACAGGGTCTTGCTGCGGGGCTTCAGGGTTTCGATTACTTTAGATAGATATTCCTGATCTTCGGCCGCAATTCCCATCGCCTTTAAGAAAGGTGTCAGGTGCGGTATCAGGGATGCGGCCGGAGCGGCCTGAATATGCTCGGCGTTGAGGGCCAGAAGTTTATCCGGGTCGAAAACGCCGGCAGATTTTCCGATGTGATCCAGAGAGAACTTCTCGATCAGCTCGTTCCGGTGAAAAAATTCCTGATCGCCGTGGGACCATCCCAGCCGTACCAAGTAGTTGATGAGCGCGTCGGGCAGATAGCCCATCTTTTGGTATTCGGTCACCGACATGGCGCCGTGGCGTTTGCTCAACCGGGCTTTGTCTTTTCCGAGCACCATCGGTACATGCGCAAATGTCGGCAGGTCCGCGCCGAGGGCTTTGTAGAGCTGAATCTGCTTGGGGGTGTTGCTTACATGGTCATCCCCCCGAATAATGGTGTTGATTCCCATGGTAATGTCGTCCACCACCACCACGAAATTATAGGTCGGGGCGCCGTCGCTTCGCTCCAGAATAAAGTCATCCAGTTCGGCGTTTTGAAAGACGATGTTTCCCTTGACCGCATCCTCCAGAACGGTGGCGCCGGTCAGGGGGGCTTTGAAACGGACTACCCGGTTTTCCCCTGCCGACAAGCCCTTTTCCCGGCAGGCGCCGTCGTATTTGGCCTTTCCTCCGGCGGCCATGCCCCGTTTCCGCATCTCTTCGACCTGTTCCGGGGTGCAGTCGCAGTAATAGGCGCGGCCGGAATCCAGGAGCTTTCGAACATATTCCTTGTAGATGTCGAACCGTTTGCTCTGAAAATAGGGGCCGTCGTCCCATTCGATGCCCATCCATTCCAGGGCCTCGAAAATGGCGTCCACCGAGGCCCGGGTGGAGCGGCGGACATCGGTGTCTTCGATGCGAAGAACGAATTTGCCGCCGGTATGGCGGGCATACAGCCAGTTGAAAAGGCCGGTTCGGGCTCCCCCCACGTGAAGGTATCCGGTGGGGCTGGGCGGGAAACGGGTGATGATATTACTCATGGCGGTCACCTCTGTTCATCTTATGTGTAGGCATGGATGGAAAAGTATAATGACTTGCCTTTTCCTTTTGGGTATTAGTTATTAGTCAATGCATTCGAAAAAAACATATTCTCGACTGTTGTTTTTTGTTCGCGGATGATTATCCTTGCGGATTGCCCGGTTTCGCCGAGGAATCGAACAAGATAATGCATCTTCTTTTAAATGGCAATTTATTTAAAGCCTTAGAATCGAGGGGCGGGATCTCGAAGGGTCTCAATAGCATATCGAAGACCGGATCACAAGATCGGGAATTAAAAAAATGGCGGAAACTGCTTGACATTCCTTCGGTTTTCAATTACTAGATGCCATCTTTTTCGAACAAGTAGTCAATTTCAGTAATATATTATTATTTCAAAAAATTAGCGAATCAGGAGATGACTAATGGCTTTACCCAAGCGAAAAGTATCCAAGTCCCAGCGCGATAAACGGCGCACCCATCAGAAACTGAGCACTCCCAATGTGACCGAATGCGCCGACTGCGGCGAGCCCAAACTTCCCCATCACGTCTGCCAGGAATGCGGATCTTACAAGGGACGGACCGTCCTGTCAGCCGAAGAGGAATAAAGATCAATGTCACCAGCTGAAACCGGGCAAGACGCCCTTTACGGTCTGGACGACGAATCCCGCCAGATGGTGGTGGATACAGTTCGACAGCTCAGAAAGCGGCTTCTGACCAAGGAAAGGATACTCGAATACGACCGCAAGGAGATCTTCCCGGAGGAGGTCATTCGTGAAATGCTGGGGCCGGAGATCGGTCTGCAGCTGCTCTTCATTCCGGAGGAGTACGGCGGCATGGGCGGCGGCGCCAGAGACTGCTGCGTGGTCACCCGTGAAATGTGCAAGATCTGTCTGGGAATCGGCACCGCCTTTTTTGCGATTCAGCTCGGGTCCGACCCGCTGCTGGTGGGCGCCACCGAGGCCCAGAAGGAAAAATGGCTGGGGGCCATCGCCGAAGGCGATACCCTGGTGGCCTATGCGGTGACCGAACCCGATGCGGGAAGCAATCTGGCCGCTCTTACCACCAAGGCCGAACCGGTTCTGGATGAGGCCGGAGAGCTTACCGGATACAAGATCAACGGCAACAAGCAGTTTATCTCCACCGGCGGATACGCCGACTTTATCACCCTGCTGGCCAATACCCCCGAAGGCCCTTCTTTTTTCGTGGTTGAGAAGGGAACCCCCGGATTCGTCCAGGCCAAGGGAGAAGAAAAGCACGGCATTCGCGCCTCCAACACCTCTCCGCTCTCATTTGACGATGTCATCGTTCCCAAAGAAAACCTGATCGGCGAAGTACCGGGGCAGGGCATGAAACAGGCCAACCGGGTCTTCGGATATACCCGGCTGATGGTGGCCTCCATGGCGCTCGGGGCCGGAGAAGCGGCCCTGGAAATCGCGGTGCCTTACGCAAAAGAGCGGGTGCAGTTCGGCTCTGCTTTATCCGAAAAACAGGGATACACCCACAAGCTGATCGTCCCCCATGCGGTGCGGCTCACAGCGGCCGAAGCCTACATCGAGGAAGCGGCCCGCCGCATAGATTCCGGAGAGCAGGATCTTCAGGTGGAAGGGTCCATCGCCAAGCTCTTTGCAACGGAATCGGCCAACAAGACCGCCGACGACGCCATGCAGGCCCTGGGCGGATACGGCTATATCTGCGAATACGAGGTGGAAAAAATCAAGCGGGACGTCAAGATCACCTGCATCTATGAAGGCACCTCCGAGATTCAGCAGAATATCATCAGCACCTTCCGCTGGAAAAAGACGCGAAAATCCAAAGGAGAATTTTACGGCGCCATGGCCGCCGAGATGGAATTCCTCCACAAAGAGCGCGGCGACCTCGGGGCCCGTTTCTACGGGGTGGCGGCCAAGTCCTTGAACGAACTGGTCAATCGGGTGCATGAGAACAAGCTGACCCGGTATCAGTATGTCATGTTCTGCCTGGCCGATCTGATGGCCCATGTAGAGGTGGGGATCAGCCTGGCCAGAAAGGCGGCCCGTCTTTCCGACGACAATGATCCGCGGGCGGAGCATTTCAGGACCGTATCCCGAATATTCGCCAATATGGTGTCCGATCTGACGGTGGGAAGCGCCCTGAAAATCCTGAGCGGCGCCGGCGTCTTCGACATGGAGGCCCTGGGCGATTTCATGGCCGTCACCCACTGCGATGAACTGTCGGACAGCTACCGGAACATCATCTCGGATATGGACCGGGCGGCGGACACCATTTTCGAGAGGCAAGGATGACTGAAAGCAGCGGACGAACCATTCTGGTCACCGGCGGTTCCAAAGGCATCGGCCGGGCCATCTGCCTGGCCCTTGCCGGGCCGGACAGCCGAATCTATTTCAATTATTCCTCGGATTCGGCAGCAGCTGAAAAAACCGAAGAATTGGTGGCCGCAGCCGGAGGCAGGGTCAAAGGCATTCAGGCGGATGTCGCTTCGGAAGCCGCGGTCCGGGATCTTTTCGATTCGGTTGTGAAAGAAGCGGGCGGGCTGGACGTGCTGGTCAACAATGCCGGCATTACCCGGGACGGCCTGGTTTTGCGGATGAAAGAGCAGGACTGGGACGCGGTCATGGACATCAACCTCAAAGGCGCTTTTCGCTGCGCCAAACTGGCGGCCAAAACCATGCTTAAACAGCGAAAAGGACGGATCATCAACATATCGTCGGTGGTCGCCTTTTCCGGGAATCCCGGTCAGGCCAACTATGTGGCCGCCAAATCGGGAATCATCGGGCTGACCAAGGCCCTGGCCCGGGAGCTGGCCTCCCGGAATATTACCGTAAACGCCGTGGCGCCCGGCTATGTGGAAACCGACATGACCGGCGCCATGACAGACAAAGCCCGATCCGCACTGGTGGAGCAGATCCCGCTGGGACGGGTCGGCATGCCCGAAGATGTGGCCGAAGCGGTGGCGTTTCTGGCCTCGGAAGGGGCGGGATACATTACAGGACAGGTGATTCATGTCAATGGTGGCATGTACATGTAATTGAACGATGGAGGAAATTATTTATAATGTCGGAAGATAAGATTCAGAAAATTCAGGATAAGGTGCGTAAGATAATCGCGGAAAAACTGAGCGTGGATACCAACGAGGTGGTTCCCGAAGCCTCTTTTGTGGATGATCTCGGAGCCGATTCTCTGGACCTGGTCGAATTGATCATGTCCATGGAAGAGGAATTCGACATCGAGATCTCGGATGAAGAATCCGAAAAGATGGTAAAGGTGGAGGATGCCTATAACTATATCCAGGAACACGCCTAGAGGCTGAAATTTCACAACCGGATGACGTGTTCTCGCTCATCCGTCACCAGAAGATCGCTGACCGATTCGGGTTTTAATTTTCCGTCGGATCGACCGGGAGGTTAAAATCCGAATTGGTTTGCCGCTGTTACATGAGAGGGAGGTTCCGTTGAGCAGGCGGGTCGTCATTACAGGAATAGGGCTCATTACGCCGTTGGGAATCGGTGTGGAGGAGACTTGGAGCGGGCTTTGCGCCGGTCGGTCGGGCATCGGGGAGATTACCCGGTTCGACGCTTCGGCCTATGCCACCAAAATCGCCGGAGAGGTCAAGGGGTTCAATGCCGAGGATTTCGTGCCCAAAAAGGAGGCCAAGCGGCTGCAACCCTTCATCGCCTACGCCATTGCCGCGGCCCGAATGGCGATGGAGGATTCCGGTCTCAAGATCGACGCCGCCAATGAAGCCCGGGTGGGGGTCGTCACCGGATGCGGGCTCGGCGGGTTGAACACCCTCGAAGAGCATACCCTGGTCATATACAACAAGGGGCCCAAGCGGGTCAGCCCCTTTTTCATTCCCATGATGATCGGCAACATGGCGCCGGGGATGATTTCCATTCAATTCGGGGCCAAGGGACCCAATTCATCGGTGGCCACGGCCTGCGCGGCCGGTACCCATGCGGTGGGCGATGCTTTCAAAATCATTCAGCGGGGCGGGGCGGACGCCATGATCACCGGCGGAGTGGAATCGGTGATCACCCCCACCTGTGTGGCCGGATTCGGCGCCATGAAGGCTTTGTCCACTCGGAATGATGAACCCCGGAAGGCCTCCCGCCCTTTTGACCGGGACCGGGACGGCTTCGTGGTCGGCGAAGGGTCCGGCATCCTGATCATTGAGGCGCTCGATCACGCCCTGGAACGGGGCGCCAAGATCTATGCGGAGGTGGCGGGGTACGGCATGAGCGGCGACGGGTATCACATGACATCACCCCCGCCGGGCGGCGAAGGCGCGGTGCGGTGCATGGAGGCGGCCCTGAAAGACGCCGGCATTTCCTATGAGGCGGTAAATTATATCAACGCCCACGGCACCTCCACCCCCCTCAACGACCAGTATGAAACCCAGGCCCTCAAAACGGTGTTCAAAGACAAGGCCGCTTCCATTCCGGTCAGTTCCACCAAATCGATGACCGGCCACCTTCTCGGCGGGGCCGGAGGTATCGAATCGGTGTTCACCGCTTTGACCATTCAAGACGGCATCATTCCGCCCACCATCAATCTGGATAATCCGGATGAGGGGTGCGACCTCGATTATGTGCCCCATGTGGCCCGAAAAGCCGATGTGGAGATCGCCATGACCAACTCGTTCGGCTTCGGCGGCACCAATGCCACACTGATCTTGAAAAAATATCGGCCCTGAATGTCGGATTCTTCCGAAGGGCTATTCGAAAAGGGGATTTCCCGTCCGGGAAATCCCCTTTTCAGTCTGTAAAGAAGCCGGACACCACATCCTCCTCTCCTTTTCCTTTTTTTTAATTTTCAAAGTATCAAATCTCCCGAATTTAATCGAAAAAATAGGTCCCTCTCTCAAATGGGTCGACTGGCATACCTGTTGCTAATTCGATAGCGCATCCGGATTCCGGTCCCGATCCTGATGAATCGCATCCGGTTTTCAGAGATCGAAGAACAGGGTCCGAACAACGGCTTCAATCCGAAAAAAAGGAGAGGACATGGCGAAAGTGATATTTGGAGCCTGGGATGGGGACGTCATCGACAATCGTACCAAGAAAATCTTTGAAATCGGGGAATACCCCGAATTCAAAGATTTCGATGAGTTCAATCCGGGCAATCCCATCAAGGCATTTTTCGGCGGTCACGGGTTTTTCATTTTTGAAAAAGATGTCAATCTCCTCGATGCGGCGCTCCAGTACATGGAACGGGTGGCGAGGGAGTCCTGCGGCAAATGCACCCCTTGCCGGGTGGGTACGCAGATCATCCGGTCCAAACTCGAACTGCTGACCCGGGGCGAGGGCTCGGTCGCGCTGCTGGATGAGATCGAGAACATCGCCGAACACGTCAAATTCACCTCCCTTTGCGGATTGGGGCAGACCGCCACCGTCTCGGTCCTGGGGATGCTTCAGTACTTTCGGGAAGAGCTGGAGTCGGAAATCGCCTCCCGCAAGCCGGTTTCGCGTCAGCACTGCACCACGTATGTCTCGGCCCCGTGCATCGAGGCGTGCCCCTCAAAGGTGGATGTACCCCGGTACATCGATTACGTCAAGGACGGGAAATTCACCCACTCCCTCGGAGTCATTCTTCAAAAATATCCCATGGCGGCGACCTGCGGCCGGGTCTGCGTCCGGTTCTGCGAAATGGCCTGCCGCCGCACCCAAGTCGACGAGGCGGTGGGGATAAAGGTGCTGAAGCGATTCGTGGCCGACCACGAACGGTTTGTGACCAATGAATGGTTTTCGTCCTATGCGATTCCCGATAAAAAGGACGCGGATCTGAAAGTGGCGGTCATCGGGGCGGGTCCAGCCGGGATCGCGGCGGCCTATCATTTGCTTCTTCAGGGGTATCCGGTGGATGTGTACGAGGCAAAGGCGGTGCCCGGGGGAATGGCGGCCACCGGAATCCCCGAATACCGCCTCCCCAAGGCGGTGTTGAGCAAGGAGATCAGCATCATCGAAACCCTGGGCGGCCAAATCTTCTACAACCGCCGAATGGGGCGGGAATTCACCCTCAAAAGCCTTTTCAACAACGGGTACAAGGCGGTCTTTCTGGGGGTAGGAGCGCACAAGGGAAAGACCATGGGCGCGGTGGGCGAGGACCCGCATCTGGAAGGATACGCCTTCGGCGTCGACTTTCTGCTTCGAATCAACCACGATTATATCGATCGAGGCATTCCCATGGAGTTGGGCGAAAAGATGGTGGTGGTCGGGGGCGGAAACGTGGCCATGGACTGTGTTCGGTCCGCCCTGCGGATGGGAGTCCGAGAGGTGCATCTGGTCTACCGGCGCGGTCGGGAGGAGATGCCCGCCGACCACGAAGAGGTGGAAGGCGCGGAGAAGGAGGGGGTGATCTTCCATTTTCTGACCCATCCCACGCGAGTCATCTCGGAAAACGGAAAGGTCCGGGGGCTGGAGCTGATTCGAATGGACCTCGGGGAACCGGATGAGAGCGGCCGTCGGAGCGTGACCCCAAAGGAAGACTCGGAGTTCACTATCGAGGCCGATCACGTGATTCCGGCTATCGGGCAACAGGTAGAACACGGATTCGTGGTCCCCGAGGACAACGTCGGGTTCAGCGGATGGGGAACCATCCAGGTGAAGACGGAGTCCCTGTCGACTTCCCGAAAAGGGGTTTTCGCCGGAGGGGACTGCGTCACCGGACCGGCTACCCTGGTCCAGGCCATGGCCCAGGGTGCGGAGGCGGCTCGTTGCATCAACGATTATCTGACTTGCGGCCGGGTCCGGTTTAACCCCGAGGCCCGAATGAGCCGACTGGTGGACGACGTTCAGCCGATGATTCGCACCGGGGTTTCCATTCCCATCAAGCACGAGTACAGGGTCAAAATCAGGGAACTCGACCCGGATGTTCGAAAGAAAATGTTCGAGGAGGTGGAAAAGCCGATCTCCATGGAGGAGGCGTATCGCGAGGCCAACCGGTGCATGCGCTGCTACCGGGTTTATTCCGTTATCACAGAGCAATAAGGAGCCGCCCATGATCGGATTTATCAACGGCAAAGAAGTTGAATTCGAGGAAAACGAGACCGTCTTGAGCGTGGCCGAAAAATACGGCTACTTTATCCCGACCCTTTGCGAAATGAAGGACATTCACCACACCCCGGGCACTTGCCGGGTCTGTTTGACGGATATTCGACGCAAGAAGGACCCGCGTCATCACATTGTCACCGCCTGCACCACGCCCATGGAAGCGGGGATGGAGGTGTTGACCCGAACCCCGAAGGTTCGCGAAAAACAGCGGCTTCAGGTGGAACTGCTCCTGGCGGACCACAATCAGGACTGCGCCTCCTGCATTCGACACGGCAACTGCGAGCTTCAGGACGTGGCCCAGTTCGTGGGGTTGACCCAGACCCGTTATCATTATCCGCATTTTTATCTTCACCGCACCCGAGACGATTCCTCCCCGGCCATCATGCGGAACATGAGCAAATGCATTCGTTGCCTCCGTTGCGTTACCGTATGCAGGGAGCTTCAGGGGGTGGACGCCTTGGTGATAACCGAAAAGGGGCTGGAGACCGAAATCAGCGTGCGGGATCATCTGCCCATCGGGGATTCCGATTGCGTCAGTTGCGGTCAGTGCATCCTGGTCTGTCCGGTGGGGGCCCTGGCGGAACGGGACGACATCGAGGAGGTGATGGACTGCCTCTATGATCCTGATGTGGCAACCGTCTTCCAGTTCGCCCCGGCCGTTCGAACGGCTCTGGGCGAGGAGTTCAGAATGCCCGCCGGGAGCAACGTGGAGGGACGGATCGTTACCGCCCTGAAACGACTGGGGGCGGATGTGGTTCTCGACACCAACTTCACCGCCGACCTTGTGATCATGGAGGAGGGGACCGAGCTTCTCAAGCGCATTCGGGACAAAGACATTCTGCCCATGTTCACCTCGTGCTGCCCGGGATGGATCAATTTCGCGGAGAAGAACTACCCGGAACTGAAGGAGCATATCTCCACAACCAAATCTCCCCAGCAGTGTTTCGGGGCCATGGCCAAGACCTACCTGTCCGAGAAAATGGAACTCGATCCCCGCCGAATACGGGTGATCTCCATCATGCCCTGCACCGCTAAAAAGGGGGAGGCCAAACGGAGCGAGTTCTTCCACGAAGGGATTCCGGAGGTCGACGTGGTGCTCACCACCCGGGAATTCGCCAGACTTCTGAAGCGGGAAGGCATTCATCCGGGGGATCTGGAATCCACAGCGTTCGATAACCCCTGGATGGGCGAATACACCGGAGCGGCCGTGATCTTCGGGGCCACCGGCGGAGTGATGGAGGCGGCCATTCGGACGGTTCACCATGCGGTTACCGGAAAAGAAATGGCGAAGGTCGAGTTCGAGCCGATTCGGGGAATGGAAGCCGTTCGGGAGGCCGAGGTGAACCTGGAAGGCGCCGGAACGATCAAGGTGGCGGCGGCCCATACCCTCAAGGCAGCCCGCAAACTGGCCGAGGATGTCAAGGCGGGCAATAGCCCCTACACTTTCATCGAAATCATGGCCTGTCCCGGCGGGTGCCTGGGCGGGGGCGGTCAGCCGCGAAGCAAACACGCCTATCAGGCATCCCGGGAAGAGCGTCGGGAGGGGCTCTACGCCATCGATCGAGAGGCGTCGGTGCGTCAGTCTCACAACAATCCGCAGATCCAGAAAATCTATTCCGAATTTCTGGAGAAACCTTTGGGTTTCAAGTCCCACCATCTGCTCCACACCACCTATCGGGACCGGAAGCGGATGATCCGGCACACCATGAAGGAGATCTGGCGGGAGATCGAGGACCGCTTGTGAGAGAGTCTCCTCGGAGGATTGTTCGAGGGAATCGCCCGAGAGATTCGAATGAAGACGGGAGGAAGACATCGCCGAGTCCACGAGGGCGACAGTGCAGAGAGTGCAGCGGGAATGAAACCGAACGGGTTGGAAAATGCGGGACATGCGAAAAATATGGGTCTTGATTACAGCTCTGACAGTCGGGTTTTGGGTCCCGGATTGTCGATCGGAAACCGGAAGGCCGGCGGTGGTTCGTGCGCCGGCCTCCCCTTCCTCGATTCCCCTGATTCTCGCCTGCCGCGCCCTTGGTTCGGGGACGGCGACGATCAAGATCTTTTCCAACCATTCCCAGGCCCACGCCCTGTTCCTTCAGGGAGATTCCCAAATCCTGGCCACCGGGCTTTCCGTCGGGGTTCGGTTCTATCGTCAGGGCGCGCCGGTTCAGGTGGTCAATGCCTACGTTACCGGTCTCACCTACCTGGTCGCCCTGGAGAAAATCGACTCCCTCGGGGATCTGCGGGGAAAAACCCTCCACCTTCCATTTGCCGGGTCACCCATCGACGAAGTGACGCGGTTCTTCGTCTCCCGGGAAGGTTTGGTCTGGAATCGCGACATTCGGGTGGCGCATACCCGGTTCCCGGCCACCCTGAAGCTGCTGCGGGAGGGGCGAATCTTCGCCGCGGCCCTTCCGGAGCCCTTTGTCTCCATGATCCGGGAGCGATCGGGAGTCTATGTTTCCATAGGGTTTCGGGATCTTTGGGAAAACTATACCGGTGGAAAGGAGGGGTATCCCCAGGTTGCGACCCTGGTGAAAAAAGACTGGGCCGAAGACAATGCCGACCTGATTCGACGCCTGAATCGGGAAGTGGATCGCGCCGTGGCCTTCGTTCGGGAAAACCCCGACGAGGCGGCGGCGCAAACCCAAGGCTTTTTTTCACTTCCGGAGGGGATTTTGCGATCCGCCCTTCGGCGCACCGATTTCCGGTTTCTGGCGGACCCGCCCCTGAAGCGGGAGATCGAAACCTATTATCGCACCATTGGAAGGCCGCTTGATGAAGGTTTTCAGGATTTTTTTTACACCGCTCCGGAATAGCCTGGCGGCTTTCAGCCTGTTTGTCTTTCTCTGGACCGCTCTTTCCCTTTTTTTCGAGAGTTACATTCTTCCATCCCCCCTGGAGGTGCTTCGAGACCGGGCGGAATTCTGGGATTCGGCCTTTCCGTCCCATCTCAAAGCAACTTTAGGCCGTGCGGGAGCGGGTTTTTTCCTCTCTTTTCTTCTTGGCACTGTCATCGGGATTCTCTCCTATCTTCTGCGGATTCATGTTTGCATGGAGACGGTCATGGCCTTGTTTCAGGTGGTTCCGGGTCTGATTCTCGGGATCGTGTTCCTTCTGGTTTTCGGCGTCGGAAGCGCGGCCCCCGCGGCCTTGATCGTGTTTCTGACCGCGCCCCTGATCGCCATCAATACGGCGGGAGGGCTGTTGAAGCGAAACCGGTTTTTAGAGGAGATGATCCGGTCTTTCAACGGAACCGCCTTCCATCTCGTACGAGACCTGTGGGTTCCGGCCCTGGTTCCCACCCTTCGTGCCAATGCCGCCTCGGGGGCGGCGATGGCCCTGAAGATCGTGCTTTTGGGAGAGTACATCGCTTCCGAGAACGGCATCGGGCGCCTGTTGAACGAGGCCGGGGTCTATTTCAACATGGCCGCGGTCTTTTTTTATTTGCTGGTGATCCTTCTGTTGATCCTGTTTTTTCAGATCGCCGTCAGCGGGGTTTTTGCGCTCTGCTTTGAAAAGTACCTCTATCCGGGCTGAGATCATGCTGGAAGTTCGGAATCTTACCAAGCGGTTCGGGAACCGGACGGTGATCGAGGATCTCTGTTTCTCGATCCGGCGAGGGGAACGCCTTTGTCTGTTCGCCCCCTCCGGAGCTGGAAAGACGACCCTGATCCGGATTCTCACCGGATTGGACAGGCGCTTCACCGGAATGTTTCATCTCGATACGGACCGAAAGGCCACACTGTTTCAGGAGCCCGGTCTGCTCTGGTACAAGACGGTGGAGGAAAACATCCTCTATCCCTTTGCCGTTCGGCGGGTTTCGGTGGACCGGGCCGTTCGAAACCGGTATGCCGAGTGGATGGAGATGACCGGCCTGAAGGGGTTTGAAAACCATTATCCCCATGAAATTTCAGGCGGCATGAAGCACAAGGCCGCGATTGTTCGGGGGTTTCTTCCGGAACCGGACCTGATCCTGATGGACGAGCCTTTCAAATCCATCGATGTGATCGCTAAATGGCGGATCATTGAGCATGTGAAGCGAGAATATCCGGACCTCAGCGGCATCCTGGTCACCCACAACCTGGATGAAATCCCCCTGATTTCCCAAACCGTGCTGCTGTTCCCCGAGCGGCGACTTGCCGAAGGCCGGACCATTTCGATTGCCGAGGATACCGGGTTCGGAAACTTGTCCCGAGCGATCCATGACGTGGTTCGGAATACCATTCGGGATTTCGATTGACCCATTGGAGCCTCTTCCGGAAAATGAGATTCTAAGCATTTCCTTTTCTCACCCGCCTTACCCGCTCTCCGTCCCACCCTATCCTTCCGCGCATTTCTTCCCTTCAAGCCCGGCTCAATACGAAAAAAAAACCGCCTTTCCGAGGGGATGCTCTATCCGGGTTCAAAGAGTGTTGGAATTTTAGAAGGTTATATCTTGACATCCTTTGGGGATTTATCAATAATGGATCGGTGTTTTTTTACCTGATTCAGAATGCACAAATGTCTTTTTTTCACTGCATCGGCATCGGCGTTCGGATAACATCCGGCTTCGGAAAAGAAGGAAAACCCGTAAAAGTGATTATATTCCGTGATCCTTGCCTCGAAACGGCGCCGGGACGCACATGGATGGAGAAGAAAAACTGCCGTGGCTGACTGGATTCGATCGGAAACCGGCTCCAAATTTCTGCTTGCGCTCTCGATTTGCCTGATGGCGGCCATCGGGGTGCTTCTCTATGAAACCCGAGTCATGGTCCATGAGTTCGAAACCGCATTCGCCGCCGGACAGGACCGGATTCCCGGTACCGCCTCGGGGGAGTTGCGCTCCCCGGAAACGCCGGAGCCGAGTGTCGCCGCCATTGTGGAAGGCCGGCTCAGCCGTTTTCTGGTGGTCATCCTTCTGCTCCTGGCAGGATTGACGGTGATCACGCTGCTTTTTTCCCTTAAACATCTGCTCAAGCCGTTTGAGGATTCGGATCCCACCCGGCTGACCAAGGATGAGCTGCTCGCCGAACTGGATGAACTCGCGGATGAGGACGACGAACCGGATGATGATCCGCATCCGGAAACCGAGGACCTGGACCAAGACCCGGTGGCGGACCTCTTAGCAGTCAAACAGCTTCATATTCTCAAACAAGAGCAGGAAGACGGGGCGATCGCCCATTCCTACAACAAGATGGTGGATGCCCTTCAGAAGATCAATGAACTGGAAAAAAAGCATACCCGGGATCTGTCGGCGGCGAACAGTCAGCTGGAAAAGGAGATTGCCGAACGCGAAAAGGCCGAACGAGAGATTCGCCACCTTTCACGACAATTATTAACCGGTATCGAAGAGGCCCAGAAGAAATTGGCCCAGGATCTTCATGATGAATTCGGTCAAACCCTGGCGGCCCTTCACATGGGGGTGGAAACCCTCTGGAATTCCATTCCCGATGAAATGGGAGACCAGAAAAACAGCATCAATGAACTGATCGGTCTGATCGAACAGCTGGGGGATAAAATCCGCAGTATCTCTTCCGACCTGCGGCCCGACCTTCTGGATGATCTGGGGCTGGCTCCGACACTGGAGTGGTACATCAAAGAATTCCAGGAGCAGCGGACCGAGCTGAAAATCGCTTTTCAGGCGGTCGGCTTTAAAAAACGGGCCACGCCCGAAATTGAACTGGTGCTGTACCGGATTTTTCAGGAGAGCCTCACCAATATCGTAAAACACGCCAAGGCTCGTCAGGTGACGGTGATGCTGACCTTCAACTATCCCAAGGTCATCCTGATGGTCAAAGACGACGGGGTGGGGTTCGATCCGACCCAGCGCTACGGCGGAATCGGACTTATCGGAATGCGGGAGCGTGCGGTGTCCGTCGGCGGGTTCATCGATATCCGTTCAGAAAAGGGCAAGGGGACGACCATTCGGGTCGAAATGCCTGTGTCGTAAAGGAGAAAATAATGGAAAAAGAAAAGATCAAAATTTTGATCGCGGATGATCATGCGGTGGTGCGGGAAGGGCTCCGAAAGCTTCTGGATGAACAGCCTGACATGACGGTGGTCGGGGAGGCCACCGACGGTCTGGTCACGGTCAAAAAGGTTAAATCTCTGGCGCCGGATGTGGCCCTGATCGATATCCAGATGCCCAACCTGAACGGCCTGGAAGCGGTGAATCTGATCAAGGAATCGGTGCCCGACACCCAGGTGGTGCTCCTTTCCATGCACAAGAAAGACGCCTATGTCCATCAGGCCCTTACTGCCGGGGCCTTCGGGTATGTGCTGAAGGCCTCCCCCACCTCGGACGTGCTGGAAGCCATCCGCACCGTCCATCGGGGGGAATATTTTCTCAGTTCGAAGATCAATTCCAAGCTGATCAGCACCTTTCTCAAGAGCCGAACGGAAAAGCCGGCGGTGAGCGGGTATGATCTGCTTTCTGAACGTGAACAGCAGGTGTTTCGACTATTGGTGGAAGGCAAATCGAGTTCCGAAATCGCCGATATTTTGTGCATCAGCCCCAAAACCGTGGAAAAACATCGGGCCAATACCATGAAAAAGCTGGATATTCACAACATGGTTGAGATGGTCAAGTACGCCATCAAGATCGGCATCATCGGCCCGGAACTGTGGGAGGAGTAGGCGCCTTCTCTGATGACCTTACCGGAAGTAGGAAATGTATACCCGTTGAATACCGAGTCTTCCCAATTGATCCGCCCTCTTTTCTATTTTAAGGAACAAACCGAACCGTTAATGGGTCCTTCGGGAAGAGGAGATGGGAAAAATTCGACTTTTAATCGCAGATGATCACGAAATGGTGCGAACCGGCTTGCGAAAGGTTCTGGAAAACGAGACCGATATGGAGGTGATCGGCGAGGCGGCGGACGGTCGTGAAACCGTGGATATGATAAAAACCCTTCGGCCGGATGTCGCCATCATCGACATCGCCATGCCGCAATTGAGCGGTCTGGAAGCCATGCGCGCAGTGCGGGAGTCGGGTCTGGATACCCGCATGGTGATCCTGTCTCTGCACAAAAAGGATGCCTATGTTCATCAGGCGTTGCTCTGCGGGGCCATGGGATATCTGGTGAAACCCACCCAGGCGGCGGTCATGCTGGATGCGATTCGAACCGTGAATGGCGGCGATTATTTTCTGAGCCCCCGGATCCGCTCCGATTTCATCCAAGACTTTTTGCGGCAATTGAAGGAACAGGGAAGACCCGCCCGGCCGGGGTTGGCCGGATACCGGATATGAGAATACCTTTTGGGGTCGAGGTTTATTTTGGGGGCGACCGAAATCGCCTCATGGCAGATAGAAGGGGAGGTCAAGTGTGGGAGCCGTGCAAAGCAGCGGTCACAATCTGCACCAGTTCGCCTGGGAACCGGCCCAACTGGAACGGGTTGAGCGCATATTCATGAAAGAACTGATCGAGATCGGGGGCCAGAGCGTCCTGCTGATCGATATGATCGGAAACATTATTCTGAACTGCGACAACGGGCATTACGACAAGGACATCTACACCATTGCGGCGCTTGCATCGGCCAATTTCGCGGCGGTCAGTTCCATGGCCAAGATTGTGGGGGAGCAGGATTTTTCACTGCTCTTTCATAAAGGCAAGAATGAAAATGTTCATTTCACGAAAATCGACGACGATTATCTTCTGGTCACCATTTTCGGAAGCGATGTCGCCTTGGGGGATTTGAGGATGCGGCTGACGGGGGTGGTCCGAAAAATTCTGCTGATTACCGGACAACCGCAAAATACCTGAAGCCGGTGGTCCATAGGGGGCGGGTGCGGATTTTGTAAAGCATTATAACCATTTGCATAAAGGCACCTTTCAGGGGTCAAAATCCTAGGGGATGATAGAGCCGAAAGTTGAAAAACAAACCGGTCTTTGCATCGGTAATTATTTGTTTTTCCTTGACACTCCGCCGGGAATGAATGTATTTTTGCAGCGATTGTCAGCGGTTTCGGAGACAGAGAAATAAACCAAAGCAGAGGCCATCGGGCCGGTATTGAAGTCGTGAAAAGGGGTCCGGAAATGTAAAAGCCTTTTCGGCTGAAGCAGGATATGTCATATTTTCACATTCCGGTGATGACCGACCAAGTGATTCGGCGCCTCGACTGCAGACCGGGCGGGGTGTATGTCGATTGCACCCTGGGCGGCGCCGGTCACTCCAGGGCCATTTTGGAAAGGATACTTCCGGGGGGGGTGTTGATCGGGCTGGATCGGGATGCCGACGCTTTGGAGAACGCAAAGCGAAAACTGGCACGTTTTTCAGACCATATTCGGCTCATACCCGGAAACTTCAGAGACCTGGCGGTCCATC
Organism: Desulfobacteraceae bacterium; assembly: GCA_011390315.1. Taxonomy (GTDB): domain Bacteria; phylum Desulfobacterota; class Desulfobacteria; order Desulfobacterales; family Desulfococcaceae; genus JAABSQ01. The sequence continues at coordinate 2,999 of JAABSQ010000148.1, read as the reverse complement.
TGGAGGATCTCCGCATTCCGGCGGTCGACGGCATCGTGGCGGACCTCGGGCTGTCGCGCCACCACCTGGAAGGAAGCGGTCGCGGGTTCAGTTTCAACCGGGATGAACCGTTGGACATGCGGATGGGCCCCGATGCCGAGGCAACGGCCGGAGAATTCATCGCCGCCTCCGAAGCCGATGAGTTGGCCCGAATTTTCAGGGAATACGGAGAGGAACGCTGGTCCAGGAAAATCGCTCAGGCCATTGTGCGTCATCGGGCCCGGGCGGATATTCAGACCAGCCGGCAACTGGCTCAAGTCGTCGAGGCGGCCGTTCCCGGATCCAGGGGTGAAGCCGGCCGGCGAATTCACCCGGCCACCCGGGTCTTCATGGCCTTGCGGATTGCGGTCAACCGTGAGTTGGAGAATGTCGCCGCACTCATGGAACAGGCGCCGCGGTGTTTGAAATCGGGCGGCCGCCTGTGTGTGATCTCATTCCATTCCCTGGAAGATCGCATCGTCAAACATCAAATGCGTGAATCGGAAAACAGCTGCACCTGCCCGCCCCGGTTTCCCCAATGCATCTGCGGGCAAAAGCAGATATTGCGGGTGCTGACCCGCAAGCCGGAACGGCCGAACGAATCGGAGATCGCGGCCAATCCCATGGCCCGAAGCGCCAAACTGAGAGCGGCGGAGAAGTTATAGCCGGTTTTCATAAACTGTTGGGAAGGGATGGATCCCCATGAACCTATTCAAAAGCGGAAACAACTGGCGGATCACGGGAACCTGGATACTCCTGATGACCCTGTTCATCATGCAGCTTCTGGTATATACCTGGTGCCGGGTGCAGAGTGTGCAGGTCGGGTATGAGATCGCCCAGGAGACCGACACCTATCAGAAACTGATGGAAATTCAGAATACCCTCAAAATCGAATTGGAACGTCTCAGATCTCCCCAGCGAATCGCCAGCATTGCTCAATATCAACTCGGCATGATCACTCCCACACCTCAACATATCCGAATGATCGCCGTACATGAAACCCACTGAGAAGAGCGGTATCAATCGTCGCATCTATTGGGTCGGCGCCTTCTTCGTCTGCTTGTTTCTGATTATTATCGGGAAAACGATCTATTTGCAGGTTTTCCAGGGGCAATGGCTGTCCCGACTCGCCGCCGGGGAATATGAAAAGACCCTGACCATTCGCGGAAAGCGGGGGACCATTTTTGACCGCAATCTCCGTGAAATGGCGGTCAGCGTGGATGCCGCCTCCATCGCCGCCTATCCGAGATTCATTCAGGAACCGGGGGCGGTGGCCACCGCGCTGGCCGAGGTCCTCAATCTGAACCGCGCCGCACTTCTTCGAAAGATCACCTCCGATCGCACATTCGTCTGGATCAAACGGCAATCCGCCCCTAGTGAGGAACGGGCGATCCGGGCTTTGGGGTTCAAAGGGATCGATTTCATACCGGAGCATACCCGCTATTATCCCAACCGATATCTGGCCGCCCAGCTTCTCGGATTCACCGGCGTCGACAGCCGAGGTCTGGAGGGGCTGGAATATTATTTCAACGACGAACTGACCGGAACCGAGCGATCCTTTACCGTTCTCAAAGACGCGTTGGGAAAGAAATTCGACGGCGACAACTCGGTGGAAGGGGTATACCGGGGAAACGATCTGGTCCTGACCATCGATCGCACCATTCAGTTCATTACCGAGAAGGCCCTGGGAGAGGCGGTGGCCGACTTTAAAGCCAAATCCGGCCTCGCCGTGGTCATGGCCCCCAAAACCGGGGCGATTCTGGCCATGGCCAATTTTCCGCTCTTCAATCCCAATGCCTTCAGGCGGTACGATCGGGAGCTCTGGCGGAACCGGATTATTACCGATCCCTTTGAGCCGGGATCCACCATGAAGATCTTCAGCGCCGCCGCCGCTATCGAATCGGGGGGATGTACGCCCAATACCATTTTTTACTGCGAAAACGGCAAGTACCGGATCGGCAGGGAGGTGGTCCACGACACCCGGTCTCACGGGTGGCTGTCTCTCAATATGATCATCAAATATTCCAGCAATATCGGCGCCGTAAAAGTGAGTGAAATGATCGGCGCCGAGGCCCTGCACCGAACCCTTCGCCATTTCGGATTCGGTGAAAAGACCGGGCTGACCTGCCCGGCCGAGACCTCCGGTAGTTTGTCCCCGTATCAGCGGTGGTCCAGGATCGATACCGGGGTGATCTCTTTCGGCCACGGCATGTCGGTTTCCGTCCTTCAACTGGTGACCGCGGTGGCCGCCATCGCCAATGACGGGGTCCTGATGAAACCCTATGTGGTTCAGGAGATTCGGGGGCGGAACGGAGAGCCGATTCAGCAGTACCATCCTCAGGAGGTACGACAGGCGGTATCTCCTCAGACGGCGGAAACGGTCAAAAAGATGATGGCCTCGGTGGTGGAACCGGAAGGGACCGGCGCCAGAGCGGACCTCCATGGATATACCGTCTGCGGAAAGACCGGAACGGCTCAAAACCTGAATGAGGCCGGCGAATACGCTCGGGATGCCTATGTGGGATCATTTGTGGGGTTTGTTCCCGCCGAAGATCCGCAAATCGCCATTCTGGTGGTCATCGATGAGCTTCCCTACGGCAGCTACGGCGGCACCGTGGCGGCCCCCACCTTTCGAAATATCGCCCGGGAAACCCTCAATTACCTCAACATTCCCGCCGACCCCGGGGTGGATCGAATCACGGCCGGCCGGCCCCGGGTCAAGGTCAACGGATGAAACTTTCCCGGTTGATGGACAGCCTTCCGGCGGCCGACGGCGGCGGATTCCCCCCGGAAGACCGCAGCTTGAGCTCGGAAGACCCGGAGATCACAGCGATTCATTATCGCTCCGGAGAAGTGGTCCCCGGCGGACTCTTCGTGGCCGTACCGGGGCTTAAGGCGGACGGTCATGACTTCATCCAGGATGCTCTTGACAGGGGCGCCGCCGCTGTGGTAGCTCAGCGTCCTTTCGGAAACGATTCCCT
>JAABSQ010000135.1 GCA_011390315.1 Desulfobacteraceae bacterium | reverse complement strand
CCCCGCCGCATAGAGCTTGACGTGGATTTCCGGAAACCGGACCTGCATCCCCGGTTTGATATCCGGAAAGGCATCCACCAGGCCGATGAGCCGGTCGCCGGCGGCCGATTCGGTCAACCCGAAAGTGGAGATGGTCCGGACCCGATGAAAGGTCCGCGCCCCCTCCATGAGGGCTTCGATCCGGGGAAGCACCTGATCGGAGAGCATTCGACGCATCTCAAAGGGAACCCCCGGCATAAAGAAGAACCGGCACCGGCCGATGGTCACCGTAAAACCCGGAGCGGTGCCGACCGGATTGTACAAGGTCTCGGCCCCTGTCGGCAGCATCGCCTGTTTTTTGTTGGACAGCGACATCTCCAGATTCCTGGAGGCAAAAAAATCCTCGATCGAGGAAAGGGCGACCGGGTCGAGCGCCAACTCGACCCCGCAGGCGGCCGCGGCGGCCGGGGCGGTGATGTCGTCTTCAGTCGGGCCGAGACCGCCTGTGATCAGGCAGATATCGGCCCGCCCGCCGATCTCCGTCAGCATGGACTGGAGGATATCGGGATCATCCCCCACGCAGTGGTGGCGGACCACATCCACCCCGATCCCTTCGAGGCGCCGGGCCAGGTAGCCGGCGTTGGTGTCGGTCAAGGCTCCGGTTCGAATCTCATCTCCGGTGGATAGAATTTCAGCGATCATTTTAAAAATCTCTCCGGTTAACAATCTCTCCGGCTAATAATCTTTCCGGCTAATAATCTTTCCGGCTACTGTGTTCTCCGCTCCGGCAAATAGGCTTTCGGTTGAAGGGTTTCGGTTCAGGTCGGCGCATCGGCTTTCACGGACGGCGGTTTCAAAATAATTCGGGCATCCACGATGCTCACCCCGCGCTCATGCACGATCACCGGATTGAGGTCCATCTCCTGAATATCGGGGTAAGACTCGATCAGTTCGGAACAGATCAGCAAGGTATTCTTGAGGGCCCGTTTATCGGCCGAAGGCTGTCCCCGCACGCCGTCCAGAATGGGCGCCGATTTGGTCTCCTCGATCATGGTCTTGGCGGAGTTGGGGGAAATGGGGAGCACTCGAAAAGCCACATCCTTCATGATTTCCACCAGGATGCCGCCCAGTCCGTACATGATCACCGGGCCGAATTGGTCGTCGATTTTGGTGCCGATAATGACTTCCACGCCTTTGTCGGCCATGGGAGAGATCAAAACCCCCCGAATATCGGCATCGGGGCTGTAGACCCGTCCGTTTTCCAGAATCCGGGTAAACGCTTCCCGAACCGCCGCCTCCGAGTTAATGTTCAATTGAACCCCTTTGGCATCGCTTTTGTGAAGAATATCGGGTGAAACGATCTTCATGGCCACCGGCCCGCCGATGCTCTGGAATATGGCGGCCGCCTCTTCTTCGGTTCTCGCCAGCCGGTCCCCGGCGCTTTCGCCGCCATGCAGGCGAAGCAGGGCCTTGGCCTCATGCTCCAGAAGCACGTTTCGCCCCTCCGCCCTGGCCTTGCGAATGATCTCCCTGCCCTCGGTCTTCGCTCTGGCCTCCCAGTCGAACACGAAATTGGTTTTGGCATGATACCCTTTGAGGTATTCACCGCGTTCGGCCAGGGACCCGATGCATTTGCAGGCCACATCCAGGGAATCATAGACGGTGATGCCGTAATACCGAAGCAGATGGAGCGAATGGGGCTTGGCGGAGCTGTATAGGCTGTGGACCACGATGGGTTTGTTTCGTTTGGCGACCATCTTACCCATGCGATGGGCCGCGTCTTCTTCCATCAGGGCCAGGCTTTCGGCGAACCGTATGCCGTATCCGCCGAAAAGCCCCACGATCAGCAGCCCGCCCACATTGGCATCCTTGAGAAGGATATCGGCGCAGTCCGCAAAAATCGTCGGATCGGCGTCGGTGCCGCCGGCCACGTCCACCGGGTTTCGCACGGCGGCTGCGGACGGCAGTATTTTTCTGAGGCTTTCCCGGGTCTTGGGGGTCAGTTCGGGGATGGTGACCCCCAGATCGGTCAGAAGGTCGGCCGCGATGGTGGCATGCCCGCCGCCGTCGGCCAGAACCGCCACCCGATTGTTTTTGATCACCGGCTGGCGGGCCACGGTTTCAGCCACCGGGTAAAGCTCGTCCGAGTTTTCGATGACCAGGATGCCGGCCCGTTTGAATGCGGACCGGGCCACCTCGCTCATTCCGGCCATGGCTCCGGTGTGAGAACCGGCGGATCGCTTGCCGGTGGCCGATCGACCGCTTTTGAGCAGAACGATCGGTTTTTGAAGGGTGGTTTTATAGGCCTGCTGAAGAAATTTTCGGCCGTCGCGCATCCCTTCCACATACATCAGAATGGCCCGGGTGTTGGGATCATCCTGAAAAAACTCCAGATACTCGTGAAAATTGATATCGGCCTCGTTTCCCACCCCGATATAGTAGGAAAACCCGTTGAGGCTCTTGAGTTTGGCTTCGGTGATCAGGGTCAGGGCCATGTTGCCGCTCTGGGAGAGCAGGCCGATATCGCCCTTGGGCGCCTCCCGCAGCCCCACCAGGTTCATGTTCATGGTAAGGTTCATCATGCCCGAGGTGTTGGGGCCGATGAGACGGATGTTGTTCTTCCGGGCGACCTTTACGACTTCCTGCTCCAGAAGCTTCCCCTCCACCCCGATTTCCCCGAAGCCGCCGGCGATGATGACCGCTCCTTGAACCCCTTTTTTTCCGCAATCGTTCAGAACCGACGGCAGGGTCTTGGCCGGGGTGGTGATCAAAGCCATATCCACCGGTTCTTCAATGTCGGAGACCTTGGCGTAGCACTTCAGCCCCAGGATGTTCTTCTCTTTGGGATTGACCGGAAAAATTCTTCCCTCGTATTTTTCATCCAGCAGGGTCCGTATCGCCTGAAAGCCGCGTTTGGTCTCGACTTTGGAAGCCCCCACGATGGCCACGGATTCCGCTTTTAAGACCTGGTCTATTGCCATTTTGTTTTCTCCTTCTTCTTCACCCGCTGGTGAATTCACCGCTTTTTACGGTCCTCGAACTGTTTCAATGAGTCTTCCCGCTCTTTGGTGGAGACGCAGGCCAGGCAGGCCTCGATTTCGAAATCCATCAGGGCCTCCAGGCTTACCTCGCTCTGGGCCATGCGAAGCCCCTTTTTGATCATCTTAATGGAAAATCCCGAATTGGCGGCGATCTTTCCGGCCATTTCACGGGCGGCATCCATAAGCCGGTCCGCCGGAACCGCCCGGTTCACCAAGCCGATCCGTTCCGCCTCCCGGCCGTCGATGTTCTCCGCCGTAAACAGCAGCTCTCTGGCTTTTCCCGGACCGACCAGGTCCTGGATCAGGCGAAAGGCGCCCCCGGTCACCGAGGAGGTGACCCGGGCCTCGGGAGAACCGATCTGCGCGTCTTCCGCCGCGATGCGGATGTCACAGGCCAGGGCCAGTTCATATCCGGACCCCAGTGCGTATCCGTTCACCGCCGCGATGGTCGGCTTTTCAAACCGAAGGATCATTCGGGAGGCTTCCTGAAGTTCCTCCAGATAATCCCGGTAAGCTTCAATGGTCCGGGTTTTGGATTCCTTCAGATCGGCGCCGGTGGAAAACGCCCGGCCTTCTCCGGTGACGATGACCGCCTTGACCTCGGCATCCTCCCGGGCATTCATGAGCGCGGCCTGAAAATCGATCCACAGCTGCTTGTTCATGGCATTCATGACCCGGGGCCGGTTCAGCCGAATGACCGCAATCCCCGCATCTTTTTCGTACAGGATACACTCGAAATCCATGGATTCTGCTCCTTGTCAGGGTTCACTTTCATCCACCTGCTTTATCGCCGGGTACCCGGCTTGTCAAAGGAAATTCCACTTTTTTCAAGCGATCGAAAAATCCGCAAATATTTTTAGTTATTTTTACCAAAAATGTTTGACAAGCACCCGCCGATGTATCAGGGTGAGAACAGCGGGGACCCAGTGACCATGTGCCCCGACCATTTCCATTTTTTACAGGAGCCGGGCCATGATCATCCAATCCCTGCTGGACACCGATCTTTACAAGCTCACCATGATGCAGGGGGTCCTGCACCAGTTTCCCTGGGCCACGGTGGAGTATGAATTCAAATGCCGCACCGCCGGGGTCGACCTCAGCCCCATCGTGGAAACGGTCCGGAAAGAGATCGACGATATGTGCGGGCTGCGGTTCACCCGAGGCGAACTGGATTACCTGCGAACCCTGCGGTTTCTGAAAGAAGATTTCATCCAGTTTCTGAGGCTCTTCCATTTTCAGAAAGACTTCGTCCGGCTCGGGGTGGAAAACGGGGAATTTTTTCTGCGCATCAAAGGCCCCTGGCTCCACACCATCCTGTTTGAAGTGCCGGTGCTGGCCATCGTCAATGAAATCTATTTTCGGGACCTTCATTCAGCCCCTGATTTCACCGTGGCCGAAAAAAAGCTTCGGGAAAAAATTGAACTCGTCAAAAATACCGAGGCGGAAAACCTGCGGTTCGTCTTTTCCGATTTCGGCACCCGGCGGCGGTTTTCCAGAGAATGGCAGGATCGGATCATCGCCGCCCTGAAAGCGGAAGTCCCCGGCAATCTCTCCGGCACCTCCAATGTGCTCTTCGCCAAAAACCACGGCATCACCCCCATCGGCACCATGGCCCATGAATGGATTATGGCGGCCCAGGCGCTGGGCCCCAGATTGTCCGACAGTCAGCAGTTCGCCCTGGAACACTGGGCCCAGGAATACCGGGGGGATTTGGGCATCGCCCTCTCCGACACCGTGGGGTTTGACGCTTTTTTGCAGGATTTCGACATGTACTTCGCCAAACTTTTCGACGGCTGCCGCCACGACAGCGGCGATCCCTTTGAATGGGGGGACCGGCTGATCGCCCACTATGAAAGACTGCGGATCGATCCCCGGGCCAAACGGGCGGTCTTCAGCGACGGCCTTTCCTTCCCGAAGGCGGTGGAGCTGGCCCGCCATTTCAAAGGCCGCATTCACACCTTTTTCGGCATCGGCACCAATCTCACCAACGATGTAGCGGGCAAGCCGGTTCAGATCGTCATAAAACTGACCCGATGCCAGGGATCTCCGGTGGCCAAGATTTCCGACAGCCCCGGAAAGCAGATGTGCAAGGATGAAAGCTTTCTCAACTATCTGAAAACCGTCTTTACCGAAAAAATCCGAAAAGGAGGTCGACCATGACCATCCATTTGTTGATCATAGACGCTCAGAATTCCTTCTGCGATCCATCCGGGGAACTCTATGTCCCGGGCGCTGAAAAAGATATGAAGCGGCTGGCGGATTTTATTTCCGACCATGAAAACCGCCTGGACCGCATCACCGCCACCCAGGATTCCCACAATAAGATCCATATCGCCCACCCCATCTGGTGGACCGATAATAACGGGAATCACCCGAAGCCCTTCACCCGGATTTCCTATGCGGACGTTGAAAGCGGCGCCTGGCGGGCCGCCAATCCCGACTATCAGGATTGGTCCGAAAAATACCTGAAACAGATAGACGCCCATGTCATCTGGCCCTTTCATTGCCTAATCGGCACCAAAGGCCATGAAATCTTTCCGGACCTGCTCGAGGTGCTCAACCGATGGCGGGAACGCCGTCACGAGCTGGATTTTTTTTTAAAAGGAGGAAACCGATTTACCGAACATTTTTCCGCAGTAAAGGCGGCGGTGGAGGTGCCGGAGAACCCTTACACCCGGCTCAACACCGCGCTTATCCGATCTCTCGACCAGGCCGATGAGATCTGGGTGGCCGGGGAGGCTACTTCTCATTGCGTCAACGATACAGTCTCCGATATCGTGGAATACAGTGACAACCCGGAAATCGGCAAAAAAATCGTCCTGCTCTCGGACGCAATGTCGCCGGTAGGCGGATTTGAAGATATGGCCGAGGACTTTTTCCATCGAATGAGATCCGCCGGGGCCCGAATCGCCCCGATTCAGGAGGCAGCGAAATAAAAGCGATGAAAAGGGTCAAGCTGGGAATCGATATCCATCAGGTGGGGGCGGTGAGGGATTCTTTTTTTTCCGAACTCTCCCGCCTGTTGGTGGAAAGCGGCCATGAGGTTCACCTGCTGACCGAAGAAGAATTCACCCCGGTGCTCGAACAATATCTTCGGGAAGACCTGCGACTGTCCTGGACCCACCTTTTCTCCGTCACGTCTTATCAAAAGTCCCGGGGGATGAAGATCACCTATATTCAGGGGTCCCCCTACATGGATGAGGAAACATGGAATCGGACCAAAGCCGATTACTGTCGAGAACAGAATCTCGACCTCCATATCGACCACTCGGATGTCTACGGCCGCCATTTCACCACTCCCTACGCCCGGTTTTATGAACGGCGGATTCCCCGCCGAAAAAAAAAGGTGGCGATCATGGGCGGCTCCTTCAACCCCGTCACCCACGGCCATCTGACCCTGGGCGAGACGGTTCTGGAGAAGATTCCGGACATGGACCAGGTCTGGATGATGCCCGCCTTTCGCCACCCTTTCCAAAAGCATGATGAATATGCCGAACACCGAATCCGAATGATTCGAATGGTCGAAACCGAGCGGCTGCGCTACTTCAGCTATGAAATCGACCACAAACTCACCGGTGAAACCTACGTTACCTTCAACCGGCTTCTCCAGGACCCCGGCTTTAAGGACATTATCGATTTTCATATGGTGGTCGGTTCCGACTGCGTCCTCGAATTCGACGATAAATGGAAGCATGCCGATCTGCTGGCCGGAATGGTCACTTTCATCATCGTGGACCGTCCCGGCTATGATCTGAAAGGATACGACGGACTGCTCTCCCGCCCTCCGCACATCCACTTACCCGATGCCGATATGCCGGATATCAGCTCCACGAAAGTCCGTCGAAAGATCCGATGCGGCGAATCCGTCCAGGGGCTGGTTCCTGAACCGGTGCGGCGGTTCATACGGGAGCATCGCCTGTATGAAGGGGCATGCCGCGAAAACTCCGACCGCAAGAGAGGTCAGCCGTCCACATCCCGAAAACCCCCGAATTCGAATGCCCGGCGTGAACCGGAACCCGAAAAGCCGAGAGTGTCCGTAAACATCGCTGTCTGTACCGTTCGAGATGAGACCCTTCAAGTGCTTTTGATGAAACGCAAATCCGGCTCCTGTTCCGAAAGATGGGCCATACCGGGCGGTTTTCTGAACGCATCTGAAAACCGAAATATGGAGGAGACCGCGACCCGGCGGCTGGAGGAAATGGTTCATCTCAATGGGGTCTTTATGGAACAGTTGAAGACCTATGATACGTTGAATCACGACCCCCGGAACCGTGTGATCACCACCGCCTACTTTGCGCTGATCCCGGAGGAAAAGCTGCCCCCGAAGCATTTGGAATCGGCGGACGATTCAGAAGTTGCATGGTTTTCCCTGAAGGAATACCGGAAAGAAACCGAATCCCGGGAGTACGGAATCGCTTTCGGCCACGATCGAATACTGCAGGATCTTCTGACGAGGATTCAGGGAAAGATTTCCTACTCCCCCATCGCATTCGAGCTGGTTCCGGAGAAATTCACCTGGCCGGAACTGAGGCGGGTGTTTGAAATCGTTCTGGGCAAGGATCTGGATGCCACCAATTTCAAGCGAAAGATTCGGTCCGTCTATCGCATAGCGGATCTGAAAAGCCGCCCGGCGGACAAATCGGTGGGTCGACCCCCGAACCGCCACCTTTTCGTAGGGATCAAGGATCCGTATGTGTAAATTATTTGAGGATGATCAGCCGATTTCCCGGATGGATTTGGCTGTCCATTTTAAGGTTATTCCAGCGAAGGAGGGCGGACAGGGGGACCCGGTATTTTTCTGCGATGCCGGACAGATATTCTCCCGGTTTGACCACATGGATGATCTTTTCTGCGTCTTCCTTCCGGGCCAGAGACCCCTCGAATAATTTTTTAAACCGGGCGGCAAAGGTTTTGGCGGCGCCCTCGGGGATCAGGACGGCGTGTTTTCCCCGAGTCAGATAACTGCCCCGGATTTCCGGATTGAGATCCTTGATGGTTTTAAAATAAGTTCCGGAAGCTTCGGCGACCAGCTGTAAATGGGCCGAATCCGGAAGGTCGATCTCCACCCGGTCGAACTGAAGGGGGGAGTACAGGTCACCCCGGGAAATGTGAAACCCGTATGCGGGCAGATCGCTCAGAATCATCTTGATCGCCAGTATTTTCGGTATATAGTTTTGGGTCTCCAGTGGAAGATAGAGATGATAATAGTCGGCTGTCTTCTGCTCGTCGATGGCATTCTGAAGGCCCCGCTCCCCCATGTTGTAGGCGGCCGCCGCCAGGGTCCAGGAATTAAAATCCTTGTACAGCTTTTTCAAATATGCGATCGCCGCTTCAGTGGATTTAAAGATATTTCGTCGTTCATCCACATAGCGGTCGATGCGGAGACCGTACCGCTGGCCGGTGGACTTAATAAACTGCCAGTAGCCCATCGCCCCCGCAGATGACCCGATATGAGGCAGAAGCGCGCTTTCCGCGATGGCGACATACTTGAGATCGTCGGGAAGCCCGTGCTGCCTGAGCATCTTTTCGATATAGGGCATGTACCGGCCCGATCGCTTGATCCACAGAATCACCTGGGCCCGGTTCCAGAGAGCCAGCAGTATCTGCTTTTCCAACCTTTCCCGAACATCCGGATCACCCAGCGGAACCTCTTCTCCGCAGAAGTCCATCGGCGGATCGATCCGCAGGCTCGATATCAGAGAAGGAAAACGGGAAGGGTCAGAAGAAATTGCTTCCACGGTCGATACCGAAGTTGCCGGAAAGACGAAAACCATTACCAGAGCAAACCAACAGAAATACCGCATATTTAAAAATATCAACTCGGGGTCGTAATAAGATGTTATCGAAGGGTCGGGGCCGATTCAAGGCCCGGTTCAAAAGGACGAAGGCGATATTACCATATCCGCCGGGACGGATGCAACATCATTCGATCGGATCGAATCGGATCTGGACCACCGTTTTTTTTTGCCGGTTTCCCGTGGATCGGCAAGGTCATGGACGAGCCGATCCGAAAGACCGGATTCAGGATCGGTAATCATCGGCATTGATGTCGTACCGACGCATGATCTGCTGAAGGGACTGGCGCTCCAGGCCGCACTGTTTGGCGGCCCGGGTAACGTTGCCGCCGGTCTGTTCCAGGAGCCCGCCGATGTAGGCGGCGTTGAACCGATGAAGCACCGCCTCTTTGGCGGATTTGTAGGACAGGTCTTCAAAGGTGACCTCTCCCGGGCAGGGCTTCGACTCGGGTTTCTGGGCGAAACCGACATCCCTCGGCCGAATGGTTTCGGTGGTGGAAAACAGGATGCCTTGGACGATGACGTTTTCGAGTTCCCGCACATTTCCTTCCCAGGTTCTTTCCTGAAAGCTTTCCAGAAGCTCCGGTGAGAGCACCTTCAAGGGTTTGTTGAGTTTGGCGCAGTGCTTCTCCATGAGATGGCCGGCGATCAGGGGAATATCCTCCCGCCGCTCCCGAAGCGGGGGCAGTTCAACGGGAAGCACGTTCAGCCGATAAAAGAAGTCTTCCCTGAATTCGCCCTTGCGGATTTTTTCCCGAAGGTCCTGATTGGTGGAGGAGATGATGCGCACATCCACGGTAATGGACCGGGTATCCCCTAAGGGTTTGATCTCTTTTTCCTGAAGCACCCGAAGCAGCTTGGTCTGGATGGTGGGGCTGACGTCGCCGATCTCGTCGAGAAAAATCGACCCGCCGTCCGCCTCCTGAAACAAACCGATCTTGTTCTGGGTGGCATGGGTGAAGGCCCCTTTTTTATAGCCGAAGAGTTCACTTTCCAGGATATGCTCCGGAACCGTGGGGCAGTTGACCGCCACGAAAGGCCCCTCTTTGCGGGTGCTCAGCTTGTGGACCGCCCGGGCGGTCAGGTCCTTGCCGGTGCCCGATTCGCCGGTGATGAGCACGGTGAGATCGGTATTGGCCACCATCCGCAGGGTATCGAATACCCGCCGCATGGCCGCGCTTTTGCCCACCAGCCCCTGAAACCGGTGGGGGGATTCCTCGGCCTGTTTAAGCCGGATGTTTTCCTTGAGCAGTGTGGATCGTTCCAGGGCCTTTTCGAGCCGAAGCAGGAGCGCATCATGGTCGAAGGGTTTGGTGATGAAGTCATAGGCCCCGTTCTTCATGGCCTCCACCGCCGTTTCAATGGAGCCGTGGCCGGTCATCATCACCACCGTCATTTCGGGCCAGCTTCGCTTGACCAGGTCGAGCAGCTCCAGCCCGTCCATCTCCGGCATCTTGATGTCGGCCAGAACCAGATCCGGATGCTCCCGGGAGATCAGGTGAAGGGCCGATTTGGCCGAAGAGGCGATCTCCACCTTGCAGTTCAGATCCGGTTCCAGACTGCGTTTCAGGAGTTGAAGCATATCGGGCTCGTCATCCACGATAAGAATCGACGGGACGCTCATGACTCCTTCCGCCTATCCGTTTTTGCCGCCCGCCGGCAGCACCATGGTGAATGTGGACCCTTTGCCCGGTTCGCTCTCGACCAGCAGGTCCCCGCCATGGGTCTTGACGATGCCGTAGCTGACCGCCAGCCCCAGTCCGGTGCCTTCTCCGGTGGGTTTGGTCGTGAAAAAGGGGTCGAAAATTCGGGAAAAATTTTTTTCCTCAATTCCATATCCGGTATCCTGAACCATCACCGAAACCCGGTCCCGCTCCGGATCATATGCGGTGGAAACGGTGATCGTGCCGATTTCGCCGACGGCGTGTTTGGCGTTCATCAGAAGGTTGATCAGAACCTGTTTGATCTTTTTTTCATCCATCAGCATTCTGGGGATCTCCGGCGCATATCGCCTTTCCATGAACATCCCGTGCATGTCCGACCGGTGCCGAACGAAATTCAGCACGTCGTCGATGGTCTCGTGGATGTTGAAGAACTCCTTTTTGGGTTTGGAGCTGCGGGCGAAATTGAGCAGGTCCTCCACCGTGGTCTTGCAGCTTTTGACATGTTTTTCGATGGTTTTCAGGTCTTCGTACTTCTGGGACTCCGGGTCCTCACTGCGCAGCAACAGCTGGGTGTATCCCAGAATAATCCCCAGGGGATTGTTGATCTCGTGGGCGATCCCCGAGGAGAGTTGTCCGATGGAGGCCAGCTTGTCGGCCTGGGCCATCTGTTTTTCATGGCGGGCCAGGGCCTCGGTTCGTTCCTTTACCCGCTGTTCCAGATTCTGATTGAGAGAGAGCAGCTCCGTATGAGCGGTCTGAAGCGCCTGTTTGTCCCGGCTGATCTCCTGATAAATGTGCCAGGCCCGCTGAAAAAAAAGGGTGACCGAGGAGACGATGATGAGCATGAAGGTATTGATGCTTCCGCTGAAGGGGCGAATGCCCTCCCACACCTCGTTTCGACCCATGATGAACAGAATCTGCTTCAGGATGTGGCCGGCGGAGCGGGAAATCGCGAACCCGGCCAGACAGTAACAGACCCAGGTCAGATAGGTCCAGATAATGCTGTTGGGATCATTTCGGTATATCAGACGGACCAGCCGAATGCTCATGAAGGAGAAGATGATCATGAACACCGATCCGGCCATATCCACGAACCAGATGGGCAGGGCGGAAACGATCATGAGATCTCTTCCTCATACCGAGGGCCCCCCTCCCCTTTTCGTGTCTCGTTCAACAACCGTTTGATGCCGAGATACAGGAATATCAGTCCCGGTACGCAGAGCAGGTGATCCAGCTTCACCGCATAGTAGAGCACCCTGACCCAGCCCGAACCCGAAGGGCTTTCGATCCGCAGATGCCAGGGATCGATCCGGGTCACCTGTATGATGCCCATCCCCTCGTCCAGGATGTGAACGGTAAAGGCATCCAGGGTCCACAGGATAAAAAAAACGGATGAATACTGGATATAGCGCCAGCCGACGTGACGAACCAAGTCCCTGGCCCTCAGCCAATAAATCAGGATGCCCATGGAAAACATAAAAAAGATGTGGGACATCTGATGAACCACCAGCCCCTCGGGGTCACCGTGCCCCTGGGTCGCCAGGGCGGCGGTCGGCATCAGGATCAGGGCAACCGCGGCCGCCCCTGAACCGCACCTTCTCATGGGGCGACCTTCTTTTTTCATCGGACCGGCGGCGGAACGGACGTTCCCCCCCGCATCAACCGACGGGTTCCGGTTCACGGGAAGGCGTTTCCGGTGCGGTCGGCAGGATCCATTTTTTCAGCCTGCCGTATATCACCCGCATCAGTACGTATAAGATGACAAAAGGAGCCAGGAAACTCAACTCCAGGCCGCCGGCCCAGGACGGCATCGCAAAAACGATGTCTCCGAACCGCTTGTCGAGCCAGGCCGCGGCGAAAAAGGCCGGCCACAGAGAGGCCATTCCCATGGCCATCAGCAGAAAAAAAGATTTGCCGTAGGCCTCGTTGGCCAGCTTGTTGATGCCCTGGTAGGCGGCCTCATCCCCCGCCTGCTTGGCCTTCATCGATTGTTCATGGTAATAGAGCGTCTCATCCAGATTCTTGGATACGGCGGCGCGATTGATGTAATAGGCCGTCGCCAGCGTCAGCTCTCCGATGAGCACCGACCAGAAGGCCACCAGTGCGGTCCCGGCCCACCATCCCGCCATGGGATTCCCAAAAAGCCGATAGGGCTGAATGAGCACCGGATCAATGGTTTTCAATATAATATCTAAAGGGTCCATGCAGTATGCCTCTGAGGGCGGCCGGTTTCAGCTTCACAAACCGGACCGCCCCCATGGAATTTGCTATTTGGGTCGATTAAGAATCACGGCCGTTTTTCTTTAGAACGGCGGCACCACGCTGTATCCCAGAAATCCTTTGGTGGTGTACCGAAGACCCACATAGAAGGCCAGAACGATGAAGAT
>JAABSQ010000134.1 GCA_011390315.1 Desulfobacteraceae bacterium | reverse complement strand
TGTCCGGAATGTACTTGGAGGTCCGGGGTCCGATCATGGAACCGATGAAGATGCCGATCAGCTCGGCGCCCACCAGGCCCCAGGCGATGACGACGCCTTTGCCGATCATGTAGGAGAAGATGGAGACGATCATCCCGATCAACACGCAGAGGGCCGAGGTTCCGGCCACGATAAACATGGGCAGACCGGCCACCGAGGTCAGAAAGGGCACGTAGAGAAATCCGCCGCCGACCCCGAGAAAGGAGGCCAGGGCTGCGATGATGATACCGCCGATCATGGGCACATAGGCTTTAAACTCGAACTCCTGCTCGAAGAAGGTGAATCGGATCGTGCCGATCATAAATGTCAGGCCCCATCCGACCAGAACCAGGACATAGGCTACCCATCTGGCAAAATCGATCAGATTGATCCAGAGGGCCGAGGCCACCACGGTAGCCACCGCAATCCACATAAAGGTCCAGGAGCCCTCTATGATCTTGACGCCCTGATCCGCCGTGGCGGTTTTTTCACGGGTGGCTTTTTCAAAGGCCTGGGCCGCGGCTTTGGCCGCTTTTTTACCGGCGGCGCCCTTGGGGGTCATTTCATAGACCAGAAAAAACCCGAGCACGAACACGATCAGCCCGAAATACCCGATATAGGCCTTGAGAGAGATTTTTCCGGCGGTCAGCTCCGGCACCAGCCAGGAACCGCCGACCCCGCCGATGGCCAGGCAGATGCCCAAGGGGGCCACCAGTCGACCCATTCGGTAATAGTTGAAGGAAGAGATCATCCCGCTCAAACCCACCAGCCACTGGTTGGACACCCGAATGGAGTCGGTGATCAGGTTGTTGACCGGGTTTCCTTTGCCGAAGGCTTTAGCATAGTCGGCCAGCCCGAAAATGGTGATGTGCCCCACACCGGCCATGATCCCGCCGAAGGCGCCCACGGTTGAAAAAATCCAGCCCACCCAGATAGCCCAGAGCAGACCGAGGATCATGTTGGGATCGGGGGCGCCCGGAATCCCCAGAAAACCGGGTTCACCGCCGGCCGGAATCACCGCCCGGGTTTGGGCCGCCATCTCCGGGTCTTCAAGGCTGCTCTCGATGGCCCGTCGCATCTTGTCCGACATCTCAGGGGACGTCAGCTCGGCGCCGGTCTGCGCCATCGCCACGGTGACGAAGGTCAAAAGCACCATCAGTCCTGTCGCCAGGTAAAATTTCGTTCTCTTCACCGCAATAACTCCTTTCTTGATTAACTGTTTGATTTACTATAAAAACCCGACTTCCAATTCATAATTCCCATTGCAAATCCGCCTCGCACTGTCGAAATTACAGGTTACAAAAAAACTACCTGCAATTTTGCAACCCCTGTGCCACACTCGAGCAGACCGACGCCGGGAAGCCCGAGCATCCCGGCAATTCAAACAGAATTCTATTTTATTTAGAATGGTTACATCAGACAAACGGCTCGATTGAGGATGGAATCTTGCAGCCGAAGGCGCCGGTAGAAAATAGGATGCCGTCGCCAACCTTTTATTGCAAATTTTTTATTGCATAGGATTTTTACTTTGGTTTTTCAATGGGATATATGGTTGCATAAAAAATGTTTCGGTGCAATATTTTTGTTGCTCATGGAAAGGCGCCGATAATTCCCCACCAGTGAAATATTCGTTTACGCTGCCCTGTGAAAGGAAGTCATCTACCTGATATATTAGGATTATATTATTTTTTTTAAGCCGATTACAAAGTCGGGCCATTAATCATAACGATGGTATAAATTTTGCTAACTTTTTTTAGGATTGAAAAAGAAGACCCGGTTCGGGTATACTCAAAAAAGGATTGGTTTATATCCTTATTTATATAGAAAAATTTCCCTTTACAAACGGGAGCAAATCGCAGAAGATGCCTCGCAAATCAGATCGGAGGAATAAATTATAAAATGAGCAAATACTTTCTGTTTCAAGACACCAAGAAATGCATCGGATGCCACACCTGCGAAGTGCTGTGTAAAAGCAACAAAAATCTGCCCACAGGGCCGAAACTCTGCCAGGTGATTCCGGTGGGACCCAAAGCGGTGGGGAATCTGCCCAAATCCTCGTACATCTTCATGCCCTGCTTCCATTGTGAAAATCCCTGGTGTGTGGCCGCCTGCCCGACCGGCGCCATGCGGAAACGGGAGACCGACGGAATCGTCTTTGTAGACAAAAACCTTTGCGTCGGCTGCAAAACCTGTATTTCCGCCTGCCCCTGGGGAGCGCCCCAGTGGAATCCGGAGACCGGAAAGGTGGTCAAGTGCGACTACTGCATGGACCGGGTGGACCAGGGCCTGAAGCCGGCCTGCGTCACCGCATGCACCACCCAGTGCCTCAGCTTCAACAAAGGAGAAGAGGCGCCGCAGGTCCGGCGGGAACGACACGCCCGGCAGGTGGCCGCGCTGGAAAAGGAATAAAGGAGGGGCGAACCATGCCGAATCAAACCTGCGCGGATCAGCCCTGCCCGGTCACCGACACCATTTCGACCCTGGAGGAGACGATCGAGTCGGGGCGGTTGACCCATCCGCGAACCCGCCGAATCGCCGAAGAGGTCCATGAACTGCTCGAAGACGTGGCCTGGGGCCGGGCCGGTGAAGAACACCTGCCGGCCATCGAATCCCTGGCCGGTGAACTGGCCGAAGACAGCCCCATCCAGGCCGGCATCGAAGCCGGCAAGATGGTCCGGTCCTCCCTGGACCAATACCGGGAGGTGTTCACCAGCCATGTGCAAACCCACAACTGCCCCACCGGGGCCTGCGTCAAACTGGCGCCGGCGCCCTGCCAGATGGCCTGCCCCTCCGGAATCGACGTGCCGACCTATGTATCCCTGATCGGGGAGGGCAAGGATGCCGAAGCCATCGAGGTGATTCGAAAGGACAATCCCTTTCCCTGGGTCTGCGGTCTGGTCTGCACCCGGCCCTGCGAATTCATGTGCGTTCGGGGGCGAATCGACAAGCCGATCTCCATCAAATTTCTCAAAGCATTCGCCGCCGAGCGGGCCATGTCCGAACGGCGGTATGAAAACCCGCCCAAGGAGCCGGACAAAGGCCAAAAAGTCTGCGTCATCGGGGCCGGCCCCGGCGGAATGAGCTGCGCCTATTACCTGGCCCTCAAGGGATACGGGGTCCGAATCATCGAAGCGCTTCCCACGGCCGGGGGCATGATCCTGGCCGGCATCCCCCGGTACCGGCTGCCCCGGGAGGTGATCGACCGGGAGGTGGCCATGCTGGAAGACCTGGGGGTGGAATTCGTGTTCAACGTCCGGTTCGGACAAGACGTCACCCTCGAGGTTCTGAAAGAAGAGGGATTCGACGCTTTTTTCTTCGCCATCGGGGCCCACAAGGCGTTTAAGCTGAATATTCCGGGAGAGACCGAATACGGCCTGATCGAGTCGATCGATTTCCTGAAACGGGTGGCCCTCGGAGAACGCCGCCGCCCCGGCAAACGGGTGGTGGTGATCGGGGGCGGCAATGTGGCCATCGACGCGGCCCGGACCAGTCTGCGCCTGGGCAGCGAAGAGGTCATCCTGGCCTACCGCCGGACCCGGGCCGAAATGCCCGCGGATGAAGAAGAGGTGGAGCAGGCCGAAGAAGAAGGCATTCGGTTCGATTTTCTGACCGTACCGGTGGAGATCGTGGGAGAGAACGGAAAAACCACCGGTCTTCGCTGCCTGCGGGCCGAACTGGTGGCCCGGGAAGGCAGCAAGCGGATGTCGCCGGTGCCCATCGAAGGAAGTGAATTCGTCATCGAAACCGACGCCGTCATCGGCGCCATCGGTCAACAGGTAGACAAACAGACCATGCTGGAGCTGACCGAACTGGCCTGGACCCGGCGGAACACCATCGACGTCAACATGGTCAGCATGGAAACCTCCGAACCCGGCATTTTCGCCGCCGGAGACGCGGTCACCGGCCCGGCCACGGTGGTGGAGGCCATCGGCGGCGGCAAACGGGCCGCCGAGGGAATCGACCGGTTTCTGAAGGGCATACCCCAGCCGAAAATGCCGCCGGTGCCGGTTCGACGGGACCGGGTCGCCTGCACCGAGGTGCCCGCCTCCACCAAAATGATTCTGAAGCGTCCGGAAATGCCGCTGCTGAACCTGGATCGACGCCGCACCACCTTTCAGCAGGTGGAGCTGGGGTATCCCGAAAATGCGGTTCGGGAAGAGGCCCGCCGGTGCCTGCGGTGCGATATCTGCCGGCGGTGCGGAGAGTGCGTCGAGGTCTGCCGGGATAAAATGGGGGTGGACGCGCTGCAGATGGGCTATTTCGATTTCGACCACCCGGTGGAAACCGATTTCCGCAAGACTCAGGAACGGTGCATCGCCTGCGGGGCCTGCGCCAACAATTGCCCCAACCAGGCCATGCAGATTCGAGACGAGAACGGGGAACGGGTACTCTCTTTGTGCGGCACCGTTCTCAACCGGCAGAAACTCATCCACTGCACGGAATGCGGGGCCGTAATGGGTCCCAATCGGTACCTGGATTATATTCAGAAGCGGATCAAACCGGTCGGTGATGTGGTCGCGGCGGATAAAATGGTCTGCGACGCCTGTCTTCGAAAAAAGAGTGCAACCGCAACCGTGGACATTCCGTCCGCAAAATAAGGGGGCAAAATGGCATTTCGCAGAGGTCAACGCGTCGAAGTCTTCCAGCGCTCGTCCGACGAAAGCTGGAAAAGTTTCATGGATGAATACATCGGCCGCCACGGCATCGTGGTGGACCCGGACACCTCGGTCAATGATCCGGAGGCCCTCGTGGAGGTCAGCCTGGAAGGCAAGGGAACCCACCGTCTGCCCCAGGACTGTCTGCGGGTGCTGGAGGATTAGCCGACCGAGAATCGGTCAGGAGGAGACATGATCACCATCATCATCGACGGGGTAAACTACTCGGTCGAAAGGGGAATGACCGTCCTGGAGGCGGCCCGCGCCAATGCGATCGATATCCCCGCCCTCTGTTTTCATCCCGCGCTTCAGCCTTCGGGGGCCTGCAAGCTGTGCGCGGTGGAGGTTACCGGCTCCTCCGGGCGGGCCACCACCATCCTCTCCTGTGTTCTGAAAGTAAAGGAGGGGCTGTCCGTCAAAACTCAAGGCGAACTGGTCGACAATGCGCGGATCAAGGCCTTTCGAAAACTCCTCACCATGGCCCCGCAGTCCATGAAAATTCGGGGATTGGCCGACCACTACGGGGTGGACTTGGGCCCGCCCCCCGACGGGTGCATTCGGTGCCGTCTCTGCGTCCGGGTATGCAAAGAGATCGTGGGCGCGACGGCCCTTCGAATGGAAAAACAAGACGGGACCGATTATGTGGCGCCGATTGAAGGCAGATGCATCGGATGCGGCACCTGCGTCAACATCTGCCCCACCGATGTGATTCGAATGGAAGATCAAGACAATATCCGAACCATATCGATTCGGGACAGCGTGATCGGCCGCCACCCCCTGGAGATCTGCGAGGCGTGCGGCAAACGGTACGCCACCCCGAAATTTCTAGCCCATATCGAAGCCCGTACCGGTCTCCATCCCCATGTGAAGGAAGAGCACCACTACTGTCCGACCTGCGCCAAGTTCATGTCGGACCGGGTGAAATCCTTTTCCCGCCAGACCCGGCGGCTTCGATGAGAAACTCCGACAAAACGGATTACAAATTTTGTAAGGATCGGCGGCAAAACAAACAAAATTTGTAACCGAATCCGGTTTCGGGGATGGCTGAAAATACTTGAAAGACGTTTAAGCCTCTTAATTATTTATATAAATCATTTTTTTCATGGCTTTGGCATCCAACCTGCAATAGAAATAGTCAGCTGTAATTTTCCTCCTTCTTTCTTCCTATCTCCTTTGTTTTGGGGGCGGCCATAGGGGCCGCCCCTTCTTCGTTTCAGAGCTTCCGCTTAGACCTTGACTTCAAAAGTCCTTTCCTCCATACTTTTTTGAATCGCCCGAACGGAATATCATCTCTCAGACGAGGCCCGCATGCGCATTCTCATAGTGGAAGACGACTCGAAAATCGCCAGCTTCATTCTGAAAGGGCTGAAGGCGGCCGGGTTCGCTGTGGACCATGCCGCCGACGGCGAGACCGGGCTGGAGCTGGCCCTGTCGGAGCCCTACGACGCCGCAATCATCGACCTCATGCTTCCCGAACGGGACGGCCTTTCTCTGATTCGGGAGATGCGAAAGGAAAAACTGAACACCCCGGTGATCATCCTGAGCGCCAGGGGCGAGGTCGGGGATCGGGTCAAGGGGCTGGAGACCGGCGGCGACGATTACCTGACCAAGCCCTTCTCTTTTTCGGAACTCCTGGCCCGGGTACAGGCCCTGATTCGACGCGCCAGCGGGATATCGGAACCGACCCGGCTCACCGCCGCGGATGTCGCCCTGGATCTCATCACCCGGGAGGTATACCGCGACGGCCGCCGAATCGAACTGCAGCCTCTGGAATTCTCTCTGCTCGAGTACCTGATGCGAAACGCCGGCCGGGTGGTCTCCAAGACCATGATCATGGAGCATGTCTGGGACTACCACTTCGATCCCGGCACCAACGTGGTGGAGGCCCGGATCTCCCGCCTTCGGGACAAGATCGACAAGGGTTTCGACAAAAAACTGATCCATACCGTCCGGGGTGTCGGATACATGCTCAAGGATGCGGATTAAGCGTCCCCGCACCCTGGCCGTCCGGCTGACCCTCTGGTACGGCTCGGTCTTCATCCTGTCGGCCGGCCTGGCCTTTTTCTCTTTCTACCTTCTGATGACCAACATTCTCCTGGAGCGCACCGACCAGGAGCTGCTGTCCCAGGCCCGCACCCTTCAGGCGGTCTTCGAGTCTCGAAATCTGGCGGCGGTCAAAGCCGTGATGATTCGGGAGGCCAAGGCGGCCGGGGAACGCAAAGTGTTTTTCCGGCTGCTCTATATCGACGGGTCCGCCTTTTCCTCCACCAACCTGACTTCCTGGAAAAAAATCGGGGTATCCAGAATCGCGATCCGTCATCTTCTGGAGGGTGACAATCGGGTCCTGGAGACGGTTGCGGAACCTGAATCCGACCAGGAGGTTCGGGTGCTGTACACAGTCATCGGCCCGGGGGTGATTTTGCAGCTGGGCCAGGCCCTGGAGCATTCAGCCCGGTTTATCGATGCCTTCTGGAACATTTTTATCGGAACCATGGCCGGCCTGATGCTGCTGTCGGCTCTGGCGGGTTGGTTCATGGCCCGAAAAGCCCTGGCAGGTCTGGCCGAGGTGACCCGAACCGCCGAGCAGATATCCGGAAAAGAGCTGGACCAGCGGGTGGCGGTGCGCAACCGGGGAGACGAAATCGACCGGCTGGCCTTCACCTTCAACCGCATGCTGGACCGGATCCGGTCTCTGGTCACCGGGATTCGGGAAATGAGCGACAACATCGCCCACGACCTCAAAAGCCCGGTCACCCGAATCCGTGGTCTGGCGGAAATCACCCTCACCACCGCAGAAACCCTGGACGACTACCGCGAGATGGCCGCCGCCACCATCGAGGAATGCGACCGGCTGCTCGACATGATCAACACCATGCTGATGATTTCCAAGGCCGAAGCCGGGGTGGATATTCTGCGGCCCGAAAGGATGGACCTGGCGCGATTGGTCCGGGACGCCGCCGACCTCTTCGGCCCCATGGCCGAAGACCAGGGGGTGATGCTGATGTGCCGAACCCCTGAGCGGTGCGAAGTCAACGGAGACATCCGGCTGATTCAGCGAATGACCGCAAACCTTCTGGACAATGCGATCAAATATACACCGGCGGGTGGATGGGTGCTGGCGGCGGTGGAAGGGCTTCAGGACCGGACCCCGGAACTGGTCGTCGAGGACAGCGGCGTGGGCATCGCCGATTCCGACTTGGACCACATTTTCGATCGGTTCTATCGCTGCGACCCCAGCCGGTCCGAGTCCGGCGCCGGTCTAGGACTCAGCCTCGCCAAAGCGGTGGCCGAAGCCCACGGCGGCAGTATTGAGGTGATCAGTGAACCGGGCAAGGGAAGTACTTTTTCAGTGGTTCTTTTGCGCAATCATGACACACTGAGAAGTCCGGCCGTCGGTCTTGAGCAATACCGGTGATTCCAGGTGTACATGGCGCAGGTAGTCGGTTTCCTGTGCCGCCGGAAACCGGTTCACCTGATCCCAATCGAAAAAATCATCGGAGTCTTCGGTGACGGTGGCGTAGTAGATTCCCAGGGAAGTGATGTTCTGAAAAAAGTGGGACCCCTGGGACGGGTCGACCTTCAGGGATTGATTTCGCAGCTCGATCATCGCCTTCACGCCGGAGATGTGCCGCCATTGCACCGGAATCCCCAGCCACCGGTCGGAGGACCCCCAGCGGCCCGGCCCCACCAGCAGGTAGGGCCGTTTTTCAGCGGTCAATGCGGTATTGATTCGGCCGATCTCCTCGGCCATCTGAACCGTGGCCTCAGGCTTGAAATCACCGGGTTTGACATAGACGATATCGGCGATCTCCTCGCTTTTGCCGTTGCCCAGGGCCCGGGAGGCATAGCAGAAGGCATCCCGAATGTCTTCCTTTGTGATGGTCACCTGAAACTGCTCCTGGTGCGCCACCATGGGCCGCAGCTGAAGAAAATAAAAGGCATGCTTTTGCTTGTCGTTCGGGCTGAGATCCACCGAAAACTCCACCTCCACCGGGCACCCCAGGGCCTTCTTCCCCAAATCCAGAAGATCCGAAATCAATTCGGGCAAGGGGAAGATCTTGTGTTTGAGAACCCGGGCGAAGGTCAACACTTTGGCGCCGGTCCCGTATCCGGAATCTCGAATGCGATGTTCCTCGGGCAGATAGGTGCTGGACAGCATCTGAACCGGGGCTTCGGATTCGGCCTCGTCGATCTCCCGTTTTTCAAGATTGCCGTGGCGCCCGAAGTCGAGCGGTTCCGAACAACCCTCGATGCATAGAGCATAGAAATACCGCTGGGAATTGGCCAGGATGTCGTCCACCGTGGAAAACTGGGGCAGCAGGTTCGGGTACCCGGGCGAAAACCGCAGGGCCCGCTCCCCTTCCACCACCGTCTTGCCGAGCCCCAGTGCGATGTGGGCGATCCCCTCTTCCGGTTTCATTCGGTCCACCGGATAGAAATTGTGGGAATGGGCCACTCCGGAAATGGCCGGATAGAAATACCGCCCGTGTTTCGACCCGGTCACCTGCTGAATGATCACCGCCATGGCCTCTTCCTGATGCGGATTGTTGGTGGATACGGAAAAGGCCTTGGGACCTTCGAAGTAGGTGGAGGCATACACCCGCTTGACCGCGGTTGCCAGATGCCTCAGCCGCACCTTCGGGTCGGGATGGTTGTTGGGAATCATATAGGTGGAATAGAGGCCGGCATAGGGCTGAAAATGGGCATCCTCCAGGCGGCTCGACGAGCGGATGGAGAGCGGATAGCGCACCTGTTCCAGAAACGCCCTCAGGTCCTCCATCAACCATTCGGGCATCTCCGCCTCCAGAAACCGGCGGGTCACCTCTTCGTCCCGGTAACCGTCTTCGGCGAAACGGGCCAGATCATTCCGGCCGATGAAATCCTCAAATCCTTGCGTGCTGATGACCAGACACTGGGGAATGAGAATATCCACATCCGGATATTTTTCATAGATCTCCGGATTTTCCGGAAGCAGCGCGGACATGAACGCCAGGCCCCGGGCCTTTCCCCCGAGGGAGCCTTCGCCGATTTTGGCGAAATCCATGGTTTCGGCGTCGTAGTGGTTTCGTTTGAACTTGGTGACGACCCCCTTTTGCCGCCAGATGCGGGAGGCTTTTACATTTCTCAAAATATAATTTCTCATTTCGTCGACCGTATTAAAATCATGGGCCTGCACCTCTCTGAATTTAGAGGCCAGGGCGATTTCGGAACGGCTCATGATCCAGTTGGAAAAATGGTTTCGCTCCGCATGGTAGCGCAGGGTTTCATCCGGTACTCGGGCCAATTTTTCCTGAAGCGTTCGCAGGCTGTCGGCCCGGTCGATTTCCGCACCGCTCGGGGAGCGAAAGATAAAATCCCCGAATCCCAGATACCGAAGAAAAAAATCATGGATCTCCCCCAGCAGGTTCAGGGAATTCTTGTCTTGAAACACCGCCGGAATAACCTCCGCCCGGGACCGGTTTTTGGATTCGGAACTGAGCATCAAAAGCGGCAGGTCCGGTATTTCCCGGCGGGCCCGGCTCAAAAAGCGAAACCCGGCCTCATCATCCATTTTGCCGTTGCGGGGAAACCGGGCGTCCGAGATGATCCCGAACAGATACGGGCAGAACCGACGATACAGGCACATCGCCTGTTCATAATTTTCCGCCATCAAAATCTTGGGCCGGGCCCGCATGGTCAACAGCCGGTGCTCCTCATTCAGTCCGGCCTCCAGCACCGCCTGGGTCTGCTTCACCACCTCTTTATAGATCAGCGGCAGAAAGTGGGATCGATACACCGGGGAGTCCTCCACCAGGATCATCACCCGCACCTGGGCCAGATCGGTATCCCGCTCCACGTTGAGCCCGTCTTCCACATTCTTGACGATGGCCAGAAGGAGATCCGAATTGCCGGACCAGACAAACACCTTGTCGATGCCCTGACAGACGCTGTTCTGGGGAATCGGCAACAGCCCCCGGGGATTGTGGGCCAGTAAAATCACCGGCAGGTCCGGCGTGATCCGTTTGATCTCCCGGGCCAGGGCGCCGGCGTCCATCTCTTCGAGATGGGGCATGGTGATGACCAGATCGAACTTCTTGCGCTTCAGCAATTTCAGGGCTTCCAGGGCCGACGAGCGCCGGGTCACTCTGGGGGGAATGCTCAGGTTCAGTCCGCTGTATTCGTTGATAATTCTCGATGCAAGGCTGCCGTCTTCCTCCAGGATAAAGGCGTCATAGGGACTCGACACCAGAAGCACTTCCCGTATTTTGACGGCCATCAGCTCATGAAACACCTTGAACTGCGCGTAGAATTCGCTGGCAAAAGGGCTGGCTGGAAAATCCATGACACCTCCGAACCGCTGCCGGCATGTGAAGAGGGGAACGAACCACAAGAAAACCGGTATATACTAGCGCAGTCGGATGACCGATGTCAAGAAATGTGGTTGATCCAACCAGGGTAACCGCAGGTATTGAATGCCATGAGGAAATCCGGGGCAATGCAAACCCTTTTGACTTGAAATATCAAGATTACCTCCGTAAAAGAAAACAAAAGAAAACAAAAGCGCTCCAACATGATAGTACAGTATGGATACCTGGTAAGTGCAGCCGTGTCCTCCAGCAAGGACGGAGCCTTTGAAATGCTTGAGCTGTGTGCGTTGGAAGGCGCATGTACGGTTCTTAGGAGGACTGGGAAGTGGCGACATTTCCCGGCTACCCGACCGCAAGAAACCGAGCTGACATGAAGACTTGCAACTGCAAGGAGCTATCAATGCCCGAATCAAGTAAGTCCCGTACAGAGAGCGGTCCTATGCCTGAACGCCATCTCCAGGACATCTTCAATAACGCCCCCCTCGGCGTTTTTACATCCACTCCCGAGGGTCGCTGCATCTCGGCCAATCCGGCATTGGCCAGGATGTTCGGGTACGAGAGCCCGGAAGAACTGATCGCCTCCGTTACGGACATCGCAACGCAGATGTATGTAGATCCGGCGGACCGTAAGGAATTCATGCGTCTGATGATCGAGCACGGCAAGGTGGTTGAGTATGAATGCCGGTTCAAGCGCAAGGATGGCGCCGAATTCTGGGTTTCCAGCAATGTTCGCGCGATACGGGATGAGGATGGGCGAGTCGTGACTTACCAGGGGTTCAGTAGCGACATCACCGAGCGCAAACAGGCCGTGGATGCGTTGCGTAGAAGTGAAGAACGTTACCGAAACGTCGCTGAAGCCAACGCCGGTATTGTTTGGGATGTGGATGCGAACCTCACCGTGACCCACGTTTCAGGACGAGTTTATGAGTTTTTAGGCTATGACCCGGAAGAGATCACAGGGCGAAATCTCATATTTCTGATCGATCCCGAAGACCGGGAAAGGATCAGCGCAATCATGGCCCGAATGCTCCGTCAACAGGAACCGGTCAAGGATATTGAGTATTGGTGCCGCCACGGCGACGGCAGGCGTGTCCGCATCCGGACCAACGGCATTGCCTTCTTTGCTCAGAACGCTGTTCTTCTTGGAGCTCGCGGTACGCATATCGACATTACAGAAACTTACTGGGCGCGCCGGTGTCAAAAAATAACCCTTCGGCTCCATGAGATGATCAACGACAGCGACGATGCGATATCGGCCGTACTCTGTGAGGCATGTTCAGAGGTGACCGACAGCCCGATGGCTTTTTTCGGCATGCTGGAACCGGACGAATCGGCGATGATCGCTCATGTCTGGTCGCCGGCGGCGATGGCCGAGTGCGGGATTTCAGAAAAACCCTTGCGTTTTCCGATTGAGACGGCAGGGTTATGGGCGCAGCCGATCCGTCAGCGGGAACCGGTTATCTGCAATGACTACCCGGGCGCCCTTGAAAAACCGGGTCTGCCGGAGGGCCATGTGCCGATCACCCGCTATCTTGGCGTTCCGATCCTCCATGGCAACCGTGTCGTCGCAGTGGCCGGAGCGGCAAACAGGGGGCCGGGGTACGAAGAAAGACACATCGATCGCCTGCGGATGATCACTTCCACCATTGCGGATATCCTCCTATTGCGGCGCAAAGAGGATGCTCTTCGGGAGAAATCCCAATTTTTACAAAATATTATCGACACGACCTCCGACCTTTTGTCCGTGTCCGACATGGAAGGCAACTTCAAATTCGTCGGTTCTTCCCACAGCATCCTGGGGTATGATCCGGATTCACTTGTCGGCAGGAACGTCATGGAATTCGTCCACCCTGATGATTACCAGGAAACTGTAACCGCTTTTGCGGATTTCCTGGCCAACCGGGAAGATAGCCGAAACGTCGAGTACCGGTATCGCCGGGCGGATGGAGACTATCTCTGGTTTGAGACAATCGGTAAATTCATTCTTGATGAGGCCGGCAATCCCGAGGAAATCCTGTTCAACACAAGAGATGTTACGGCGCGCAAACAAGCCGAAGGACAATTGAAACGGATTGAATGGATGCTTTCCAAAAAGCCGGTTTTGAACGTCGAAACCCGGGCAGAGACGCACGGCCAGGGATATGGCGACCTGACGGAATTGAATCGTGATGGCATTATCCTGAAATCCATTGGACACGAACGTCTGAAAAGTTTTGCCAACGACTATCTGGAATTGCTGGAGACTTCCTCCGCGATCTACGAAGCAAACGGCGACTATGCCTTCGGAATTTTTGCTTCGGGCTGGTGCCGAATGATGGACAGGGCATCCCGCAACCTTTGCGATACCCCTGACAATGGCGAAGCGCTCAACTCCGGCCGATGGTTGTGCCATGAATCCTGCTGGACCGACTGCTCCAAAGAAGCCATCGCCAAACGAGCGCCGGTGGACATCGCGTGCAATGGCGGCATCCGGTTGTACGCCGTGCCCATCTTTGCCGGCGGGAATGTCATCGGAGTGATCAATTTCGGGTACGGGGATCCGCCGAAAGATCCTGAAAAGCTCACGATGCTGGCTGAAGTCTACCATCTATCCGAGGACGACCTCCTCGGCAAGGCCAAAACGTATGATTCCCGCCCACCCTATATTATCGAGATGGCAAAAAAGCGACTCGACAGCACAGCCAAGCTGATCGGTTCAATGGTTGAGACAAAGCAAGCCATGGAGGCCCTGCGGGATAGCGAGGAAAAACACCGCCGCCTTTTCGAGACCATGGCCCAGGGCGTGGTTTATCATGCTGCCGATGGGACCATCATTTCTGTCAACCCGGCCGCCGAGAGAATACTTGGCGTCACCTTCGACCAGATGCGGGGCAAGACGTCCATGGACCCACGCTGGAGAATGATCGAGGAAGACGGCACAGATGTTCCAGGCACGGACCATCCATCCATAATCGCCCTGCGTACCGGGGAGACGGTCGGGCCGGTGGTTCGAGGTGTGTTCAACCCGAAAAAGAACACCCATGTTTGGCTGACGATTACGGCAATTCCCCTGTTTGAGCCGGGGCAAACCAAACCCTTTCAGTCTTATGCCACTTTCGAGGACATCACCGAGCGCAAGCGGGCGGAGGAGGCACTGCGCGAGAGTGAA
>JAABSQ010000133.1 GCA_011390315.1 Desulfobacteraceae bacterium | reverse complement strand
TGGATAGCCGGCACTTTAAACGAGATCAGGGCCTGGAAAAACGCGCCGGCAAAGATCAGGGGAAGAATCAATTCCGCCGAATAGGAATCGATGAGCCGACCCACGGCCGTGACCGCCACGATGAAGGAGACGGTCCCCCAGGCCCGGATGCGGCCGTAGCTGTTTCTGGCCTCTCCCAGAACATCCATGGTGAAGGCTTCCATGAAGGAGATGATGGGAGAAAAAAAGATGCCGTACAGCAGGGTGACGGCGAACATGAGCCGAAAATCGGTGGTCAGCAAATAGAACAGCCAAATGGCGCTGCTGAGAAAATTACAAAGGATGTAAATGGGCCGACGCGCCTGAAACCGGTCCGCAATCATGGCCCAGAGAATGGGAAACAGCATCAGGGCCATGGACCGGACGGCTGAGAGCACCCCGATCTGAAAACCGCTGAAGCCGAGATGGTAGCAGTAGAGATTGAAATAGGGCAAAAAGATTCCCAGCACACCGAAATAGAGGAAGTATTGGGCGCCCATGACCCATTTCAGAGAAGGCCGGCGGGCCGGGGTGGTCTCCTGGTGTTTCATGCCGGCTGTCATACGGCATTCGCCGGCAAAACACAAACCCTTCTTCCGGTAAATTCAGACGCCGATTGTGGGGTAAGGGCGCGCCATTCAGGTATCCGATTGATAAACCGGTTTACAAAGCGAAACGGGGGTGGTAATTCATTCCATTCGAGAGGAAAATGAAGGAATGCCGTGATATCAGCGATTAAGCAGCGGGGGTTCAACGATGGACTATATAAAAATTCGATTCGGGGGCGACCTCGATCAAATGGATACGGAATTCAAGCGGAACATCGAAGGCATGTTCCGAACCATGGGGCCTCGGTTTGCCTGCACCGAATGCACCTGGACGCCGCCCATGGATATTTATGAAACCGCTGATGAAATTCGGGTCCTGGCCGAAGTGGCCGGTATCAATAAAGAGGATCTGGATATCGAAATCAATTCCAAGGCGGTCAAGATCACCGGAAAACGGCTTGATCCCCCCAAAGAGGAACGGGGAACCTATCGCCTGGCGGAGATTCAGCGGGGGAAATTCGAACGGATTCTTTTTCTGCCGGCGCCGATCAATACCGAGAAGGTGTCCGCCTCCTATCTGGAGGGCATGCTTCAAATCCGGTTGGTCAAGCTTCCCAAAGACAAAACCCATAAAATTTCCGTTTCAGGGGGTTGATTCTCAGTCACCGATTCCGGCGGGTGGAACCCGGTGTCGGCGCCGGATTCCTGTCTTAAATCAGGATGCACAGTTCACTTCACGGATGTTACATTTGGAGGTAATCGATGGCTCAACAGCAGCCGGTCA
>JAABSQ010000132.1 GCA_011390315.1 Desulfobacteraceae bacterium | reverse complement strand
ATGAATTTGGAAACGGATAATCTGCCGAATATTCTGCCCATTCTTCCCCTTTTTGATGCAGTTCTCTACCCCAAGATGGTGCTTCCCCTGGTGGTTATGCAGGGCGATTCGGTCCAGTTGGTGGATGAGGCCATGTCCAATGATCGCATTATCGGGCTTCTGGTCTCCAAAAAATCCGGCAGTGAGGAGGTCGCCCCGAATGAGGATCTGGAATCGACCGGAACCAGCGCCCTGATCCTTAAAATGGCCAAAACCGAAGACAACCGGGCCCAGCTTCTGGTTCAGGGGATCAGCCGATTTGAGGTGAAATCCTTTGTCGAAGGCAAACCCTACCTTCAGGCCGAGGTGGCCCATATCACCGAAAAAGAGGCCAAGGACAAAGAGAGCGAAGCCTTCATGGCCAATCTGCTGGATCACTTCAAAAAGGTAGTGGAGTTTTCCCCCGGCCTGCCGCCGGAACTGATCAATATGGCCAAATCCATTGATGAACCCGGAGTTTTGGCCGACATGGTCGCCTCGACGATAAACTCCACACTTCCGGAAAAACAGAAGGTCCTGGAGATTCTGGACGTCAAGAAGCGGCTTCGGGAGGTCACCCGGCAGGTGACTTATCAGCTGGAAATCCTGGAGATCGGCAACAAGATTCAGACCCAGGTGAAGGGCGATATGGACAAACGCCAGCGGGAATACTACCTGCGGGAACAGCTCAAGGCGATCAAGGAAGAGCTGGGGGAAAAAGACGACACCGCCCTGGAGGTGGAGGAGCTTCGAACCAAGATTCAGGAAAAGAACCTGCCCGAAGAGGCGAAAAAGGAGGCGGAGCGGGAACTGGACCGGCTGGCCCGCATGCATCCCTCTTCCTCCGAGTACACGGTGGCTTCCACTTACCTCGACTGGCTCACCGCCCTTCCCTGGAACGAGTCCACCGAGGACATTCTCGACATCGCCAAGGCCAGAAAGGTCCTGGACGACGACCATTACGGTTTGGAAAAACCCAAAAAACGGATCATCGAATATCTGGCGGTGCGCAAGCTCAACCCCGAATCCAAAAGCCCCATCCTTTGTCTGGTGGGCCCGCCCGGCACCGGAAAGACTTCCCTGGGCTATTCCATCGCCCGGGCCATCGGCCGCAAATTCGTCCGCATCTCCCTGGGCGGGGTCCGGGACGAGGCCGAAATCCGGGGCCATCGGCGGACCTATGTGGGGGCCATGCCGGGCCGGATCATTCAGGGGATTCGCCGGGCCGGGTCCAACAACCCGATCTTCATGCTGGACGAGATCGACAAGGTAGGGGCCGATTTCCGCGGAGACCCCTCGTCGGCCTTGCTGGAGGTCCTCGATCCCGAACAGAATTCCACCTTTTCGGACCACTACCTGGATGTGCCCTTCGATCTGTCGCCGGTGATGTTCATTACCACCGCCAATATTCTGGACACCATTCCCCCGCCCCTTCGGGACCGGATGGAGGTGCTGCGGCTGGCCGGATACACCGAGGATGAAAAGATCAAGATCGCCAACCGCTACCTGATTCCGCGCCAACGGAAGCACCACGGTCTCAAGGCCGATCAGATTCATTTCACCGGCGGTGCGGTCCGCCAGATTATCACCGGCTACACCCGGGAGGCGGGGCTGCGCAATCTGGAGCGGGAGATCGCATCGGTCTGCCGCGGGGTGGCCGCCAAAATCGCCGAAGGGACCGCCGAATCGGTCAATATTAAGATGGTTAATATCCCCAAATACCTGGGCCCCATCCAGTTCATGTCCGAGACCAAGTCCCGGGTGGCGGTGCCGGGGGTGGCCACGGGGCTGGCCTGGACCCAGGCCGGCGGGGAGATCCTCTTCATTGAAGCAACGGGCATGCGCGGAAAGAAAGGGCTGATCATGACCGGACAATTGGGGGATGTGATGAAAGAATCGGCCAACGCCGCCATGAGCTTCATTCGGGCCAATGCCAAAAAGTTGAAGATCTCCGAAGACTATTTTGACGAGCACGATATCCACATTCATGTTCCGGCCGGGGCCATCCCCAAAGACGGCCCTTCGGCCGGGGTGACGATCCTGACCGCCCTGACCTCGCTCATCACCGATACCCCGGTCAATAAGGATTTGGCCATGACCGGGGAGATCACCCTTCGGGGACAGGTGATGCCGGTGGGAGGGATCAAGGAGAAGGTGCTGGCCGCCCATCGAGCCAAAATCAAGACCCTTATTTTGCCCAAATGGAATGAAAAGGACATGGACGATATTCCCAAAAAAGTCCAGAAAGAGATCACGTTTCACTTTGCGGACAAGATGATGGATGTACTCAAAATCGCCCTGGGAAAATAGGAAAAATCGAAGAGAATACCGACGGAAATCCATGGGAGGGATCGTGAAGGGGTATCGCGGAAGAATGCTGGGGTTGGGGCTGATCGGGATGTTGTTCCTGCTGGAAGGGTGTACCTCGAGTTTGCGGCATCCGCCTGTGACCGCGCCCGCCGCCCTGACAAAAAAGGCGCCGATGAAGACCTATCCTTCCGGACCGGGCATGCGGCCTTACCAGATCAACGGGCAATGGTATTATCCCCTGGCCACCGCCGAAGGCTACCGCCGGCAGGGGCTCGCCTCCTGGTATGGCCCGGCCTTTCACGGCCGGCCCACCGCCTGCGGTGAACGCTACGACATGAACGGCATATCGGCGGCCCACAAGATCTTGCCCCTGGGCACCTGGGTCCGGGTGAAAAACCTGGAGAACGGCCGAACCCTGGATCTTCGCATCAACGACCGGGGGCCGTTCATCCCCGGCCGAATCATCGATC
>JAABSQ010000131.1 GCA_011390315.1 Desulfobacteraceae bacterium | reverse complement strand
CGGGGCGGCCCGCAAGCTGGGGGTGGAGGAGCCCGGAATCGCCCGGGTGGAGGTGATCTCTCTGGCCGCCCCGCCCCCGGGGGCCGCCGTAGCTCAGGCTTCGTCTCTCCGGCCGGCGGACCTCATCCGGGGCCATTTCTCAGTCCAGGTGGGGGCCTTCGGGGAGCGGGAGAATGCCGAACGATTGGCCCGCAGGCTCGAACAGGTTCATCGGAATCCACAGATCAAGCCCACCCGGTCCCATCACAAAGACCAGATCCTGTACCGTGTGCTGGTGGGTAAATGGACGACACTGGCGGCCGCCGAAAAAAAGGCGGCGCTTCTGAAATCCTACGGATTTCGGGATGCCTTTACCATTGCGGAGCAGTAGCCGTGTCGGGCCGGGTGGTGTTTCTAGACCGCGACGGGGTCATCAACCGGGATTCTCCGGACTACATCAAGCGCTGGAAAGAATTCACCTTCATCCCCGGAAGCCTTGCGGCGATTCGGGATCTCACCCGCGCGGGGCATCGTCTGATCCTGATTACCAACCAGTCCGCCGTCAACCGGGGGATGATCACCTTGAATCAGCTGCGGGATATGCATTCCCGAATGACGGCGGCCATTCGAGGGCGCGGTGGGAACATCACCGATATCTTCTTTTGCCCCCATCGCCCGGATGAAGAATGTGACTGCCGCAAACCCAAACCGGGAATGATCCGGGCGGCTCAGGCCAAATACGGCATCGACCTGACAGAATCGGTCATGGTGGGCGACAGCGCCAAAGACATGCAGTGCGCCGAAAACGCCGGCTGCGGCGGCCGGGTGCTGGTTCTGACCGGAAACGGGCTTGAGTCCCGAGAGCGGTTGGCACGGGAAAACCGTTCCCCCGATTTCGTGGCCGAAAACCTGAGGGATGCGGCCGAATGGATCCTGGACCGAGCGAAAAATAATTCTGTGAAACGTATTGACAAAAAGAAAAATTTGCCGTAAATTAACTTCCTTGATGAGCGGGCATAGCTCAGTTGGTAGAGTACAAGCTTCCCAAGCTTGGTGTCGCGAGTTCGAATCTCGTTGCCCGCTCCATCACCATGTAAGACCGCCTTTCGACCCGGCGGACGGGCCGAAAAGGTAGACCTTGAATCAATTGTATGTGGTTGGAAAGCTTTTTTTATGCTTGATTAAAGACTGAAAAATGTAATTTTCTACATCCACGTAAAGGTCTATACACGAAAAACGGGCGGCAGCCCGTTTTTTTTGTTTCTAAACGGCGGCAAAATGCGCAAAATCCGAGAACGGATGGGCGTTTGAACAAACGGTAAGAAGATAAGCGAACGAAAGAAGACAATAGATCCTAAGGATAATTTTGAATGGCAGCTGATGAAAACAGACCCCCGGAAGCCGATCGGGCTTTTGCGGGCGATCGGGTGATTGCGCCCGGATCCCCGAAGGAGCGGAAGGTCGTGACCCGGGTCTATGCCTTGAGTGATCCGCTGTGCGAGGCCGAGGGGATGGAACTGGTCCACGTGGAATATCAGCGCGAACCCCGGGGCCGAATCCTTCGTCTCTACATCGACAAACCGGGCGGGGTGAAGGTGGACGATTGCGTCAATATCAGCCGTCAGGCGAGCGACCTGCTGGATGTCTCCATGGATGATATCGGGGCCTATCACCTGGAGGTGTCTTCTCCCGGAATCGATCGGCCTCTGGGAAGAGAGCGGGATTTCATCCGGTTCAAGGGCCAAAGGATACACATCAAGACCTCCCGTCCGGTGGAGGGAAAGAAATCATTCAAAGGCGTCCTGGGGGGCCTATCGAATGGGGCGGTATCTCTGGTGATGGGAGATCGGACCGTCGCTATCCCCTTTGAAGAGATCAGGCGGGCACGTCTTATCCATTAAGTACGGAGAAAACGGATGTTAATTTCAGATATAAAACGGGTCATTGAGCAGGTGAGCCGTGATAAAGGCATCGATTCGGAGATTTTGGTCCGAACCCTTGAAGAGGCCTTGAGATCCGCCGCCAAAAAGAAGTTCGGCAACAAAATGGACATCGAGGTCAAATTCAACGAGGACATGGGCGAGATCGAGGTGTTCCAGTTCAAAGAGGTGGTGGA
Source organism: Desulfobacteraceae bacterium (assembly GCA_011390315.1). Lineage (GTDB taxonomy): Bacteria > Desulfobacterota > Desulfobacteria > Desulfobacterales > Desulfococcaceae > JAABSQ01. The sequence continues at coordinate 1,510 of JAABSQ010000131.1, read as the reverse complement.
GGAGATCGATGATCCCGACACCCAGATTACTCTGGAAGAAGGGATGCGGCTCGATCCCGAATGTGAAATCGGCGACAGCCTGGGGGCCAAGATGGACACCACCACCTTCGGCCGAATCGCAGCCCAATCCGCCAAGCAGGTGATCATTCAGAAAATGAAGGATGCCGAGCGGGATGCGATTTTCGGCGCCTTCATTGATCGAAAAGGGGAGATCATCAACGGCATCGTCCAGCGCGTGGACCGACATCACATCATCGTCAATCTGGGTCAGACCGAGGCCATTCTTCCCGGAAGAGAGCAGGTGCCGAAAGAAACCTACCGCCGGGGGGACCGCGTTCGGGCTTATATCATGGATGTTCGAAATGAAGCCCACGGGCCTCAGATCGTGCTCTCCCGGACCCATCCGGAGTTTCTGGTGAACCTCTTTCGGACCGAGGTTCCGGAAATCAGCGAGGGCATCGTCAGTATTATGGGGGCGGTTCGGGAGCCCGGCAGCCGGGGAAAGATCGCCGTGGCCTCCAACGATTCGGATATCGATCCGGTGGGCGCCTGCGTCGGCATCAAGGGCAGCCGGGTGCAGAACGTTGTGCAGGAGCTTCGGGGCGAAAAGATCGACATCATCCCCTGGCATGTGGACCCGGCCAAGTTCGTCTGCAACGCCCTGGCGCCGGCCGAGATTTCCCGGGTCATTATCGATGAGGAAAACCGTTCCATGGAGGTCATCGTGCCCGATGACCATCTGTCGGTGGCCATCGGCCGAAAAGGTCAGAATGTTCGTCTGGCCTCCAAACTGACCAAATGGCGGCTCGACGTCAAGAGCGAGTCTCGCTACAGCAAGGTCATGAAAGAAGGCTATGAATCCTTGATCTCCCTGCCGGGGGTGGGGATCAGTCTGGCCGACGCGCTGTATGAAAACGGGCTCTATTCCGTGGAAGAGATCAGTAAAAGTTCGGTGGAAGAGATTATGCGGATTCGGGCCGTGGCCGACGAGGAAGAGGCTGAAAGCCTGATTCTCATGGCGCGGGAGTACATGGCTGAAATTGCGGCCCTGACCGAAGCCGCCGAAAAAGAAGCCGCGGAAGCCCCCGAGACGGAAACAACAGCCGAAGCCGAAGAGGGTGTCGCCGAAACATCGGCGGATTCAAATCCGGCCGCCCTGTCGGAAGGCGCCGAGTCGGAGGTTTCCGAGGAGACCCAGGTTCCGGGCGCGCCTGAGAAGCCTCATGCGCCGGATGAGACCGTTGCCGGGGAAGAGGCCGACGAAACCGACACGGCCGAAACCGAAGCATCCGGGGAGACGTCGGAACCGCCGGCCGAGTCTGCGGATGAAGAAGACGTCGAGGCGATTCGGGAAGTGCGGGAAGCGGTTCCTTCTTCCGAACCCGCTCCCTCACAGACCCCGACCGACGAGAACGCACAGCCGTAAAGCATGCGTAGCGTGTCGGCCGGCGGTGAAACCGAAATCATGGCGTTTGAACCAGAAGATCAGAGGAAAGTAAGGGGGACGGAT
>JAABSQ010000130.1 GCA_011390315.1 Desulfobacteraceae bacterium | reverse complement strand
ATGAAGCGGGTTGCGACCGCCTTTTCGTCCTCCCAGGCGGAAGGCCTTTTCGCACTCGCCGCCACCCTGCCGGATATTCCGCCGGCGCCGGCGCTTTCCTTTTGGAGGGATTTCGCCTCCCGCTACCTGACCCGTCTCTGCCGCACCCCCGAATCCGTAGAAGGGCGCATCGATTCGATCGCACCGCCGGATGAATCCGAGCTGGCGGCCATGGTGATGTCCGCGCCCCCGATGCAGGGCGGAGAATACCTGAACAGCGAGGTCCTGCGCAGCCTCTGGGCCGATCTGGACACCTGGACGCGGGAACGGATTATTGAATCCGGAAAGGGTCCGACCGGGTGGCTCAAAAAACACGCTCCGATCTGGAGCCGGGTGGGCCGGGTCTGTTTTCATATTGCCGAAAACAAGCGGGACCCCGCCCTGCCCTTCGCGTTTCTGGCGACCTATGCGCCGAGTCTTTCCACAGGCGGGCGGGTGCAATACCGTCCCCTGGGCAAAGCGCTTCAGGAGTATGCGGGGGAACGAAACAAGGAAGCCCTGATCAACCTCCTGGAACCGGTGTACCGGGCATCCGAACGGGTCGACTTCGTCGGGGAGATGATCGAATCGGGAGACATCTTCCACCCCCTGGCATGGACCCCGGCCGAGGCCTACCGCCTTCTCAGGAGTGTGCCCCTTCTCGAAGAAAGCGGCCTGCTGGTCCGGCTTCCCGACTGGTGGCGGAAACGTCCCCGGCCCCGCGTGACCGTGTCCATCGGCGAAAAAAAACAGGGCCGTTTCGGGGCCGATGCGATGCTCGACTTCAATGTCGGTATCGCAATCGGAGACCAAAAGCTGACGGAAAAGGAATGGCGCCGAATCCTGGAATCCGAGGACGGCCTGGCCTATCTCAAGGGGCAGTGGATCGAAATCGACCGGGAAAAACTCTCCGAGGCGCTTTCCCACTGGAAACAGGTCGAGGCCGATGCGGCCGGGGAAGGCATCTCGTTCATCGAGGGGATGCGACTCCTGGCGGGAGCGCCCGCCGACCTGGATGTCGACCGTTCGTCCGACGAAGATCGCGAGTGGTCCTTCGTTGGCGCGGGAAAATGGCTTTCCGATGTGCTGTCCGACCTGCGCAATCCCGAAAATTTAGACGCCGGAAAGCGCGGCAAAGCCTTTCGCGGCGCCCTTCGCCCCTATCAGGAGGTCGGGCACAACTGGCTCTGGTTGCTCTCGAATCTGGGGCTCGGCGCCTGCCTGGCCGACGATATGGGGTTGGGCAAGACCATTCAGGTCCTGTCGCTTTTGTCGGCCTTGAAAGAAAAGAAGCGTTCGCCTGCGAAACCCTCGCTCCTGGTGCTTCCGGCATCGCTTCTTGCCAACTGGAAGGCCGAGATACAGCGGTTCGCACCGATGCTCAAGACCGCTTTCATCCACCCCTCGGAAACGGAAAAACCGGTCCTCGAGGCCATGGCCGAAAAGGCGGGCGAGGATCTGGCCGAAACCGACCTGGTGCTGACCACCTACGGCATGCTCCTCAGACGGAAATGGCTGCTCGACATCGAATGGCGCCTGGTCATTCTGGATGAAGCCCAGGCCATCAAAAATCCCGCTACCCGCCAAACCCGAACGGTCAAACAGCTCCAGGCGGATGCCCGAATCGCACTCACCGGCACGCCGGTGGAAAACCGGCTGGCCGACCTCTGGTCGCTGTTCGATTTTCTCTGTCCGGGCCTGCTCGGCTCGGCCGCGAAATTCAAGAAATTCGTCAAAGGTCTGGATGAGCGGAACCACGACCGCTATGCCCCGCTCAGGAACCTGGTCGGGCCTTATGTTTTGAGACGGCTCAAAACCGACAAACGCATTATCTCGGACCTGCCCGACAAGACCGAAATGAAGGCGTTCTGCGGACTGTCGAAAAAACAGGCCGCGATATACGCCAAATCGGTGAAAGAACTTGCGGCGGCCCTCGAAAACCTCGACGGAATGCAGCGGCGCGGACTGGTTCTCGCCTACCTGATGCGGTTCAAGCAGATATGCAACCACCCGAGCCAGTTTCTGGGCGACGGCGAATACGAACCGGCCCGGAGCGGCAAGTTCGACCGGCTGAGGACGATCTGCGAAGAAATCGTATCGCGGCAGGAAAAGGTGCTTGTGTTTACCCAATTCCGGGAAATGACCGATCCCCTCGCCGCCTTTCTCGGGAAGGTATTCGGCCGCCAGGGGCTGGTCCTGCACGGCGGCACCGCGGTGAACAAGCGCAGAAAACTGATCGACCTGTTTCAGAAGGAAGAAGGGCCGCCGTTTTTCGTGCTTTCCCTGAAGGCGGGCGGCACCGGGCTCAACCTGACCGCTGCGTCGCATGTGATTCATTTCGACCGGTGGTGGAACCCGGCCGTGGAAAACCAGGCCACGGACCGGGCGTTTCGCATTGGACAGCACAGGAATGTGGTGGTACATAAGTTTATTTGCCGGGGGACGATCGAAGAAAAGATCGACCAATTGATCGAAGAAAAAACAAGCCTGGCGGACGATATCCTGAAAGCCGGGGCCGAATCGATGCTGACCGAGATGAGCAACCGGGAACTGCTCAAAATCGTGGCCCTGGATATCGACCGGGCCGGGTTGTAGGAGCCGAATCATGAGTTACGGTTGGAGACCCTATGTGCCCGTGGCCGTGCGACGGGCGCGCGCCATGAAAGAGATGGAGAAACGCCGGAAAAAGGGGCTCGAGGTCCGCCCCGTGGAGATTCAGGGGCGAAAGATCGCGCAAACCTTTTGGGGGGATTCCTGGTGCGATCACCTGGAGTCGTTCAGCGATTACGCGAACCGCCTGCCGCGCGGCCGCACCTATGTCCGCAACGGATCGGTGTGCCACCTGGAGATCACTCAGGGCCAGATCCATGCCATGGTCTGCGGTTCCGAGCTCTACACCGTGGATATCTCCATCAACACCCTTCCCCCGAACCGGTGGAAAGAGGTGAAGCAGCGCTGCGCCGGACAGATCGGTTCGCTTCTGGAACTGCTTCAGGGCCGGCTTTCCGAAAATGTAATGTCGGTCGTGACCGACCGGAACCAGGGACTCTTTCCGTTGCCTGAAGAGATCCGGCTCGAGTGCAGCTGCCCGGACTGGGCCGTGATGTGCAAGCATGTGGCGGCGGTGCTCTACGGGGTGGGCGCGCGGCTTGACGAAAGACCGGAGCTGCTTTTTCTTCTGCGGGGCGTGGACCATGAAGAGCTGATTGAGGCCGAGGCCGGCCTGACGGCGGCTGCATCCATGGATTCGAAAGGCGGCCGCAGGCGGATTGCGGATGATGACCTGACCGACGTGTTCGGCATCGAGATGACGGAAGATGCAGCCCCCGCCGAATCCAAATCCGAACCGAAATCCGATTCTAAAACCGATTCTAAATCCGATTCTAAATCCGGGCCGCGCCGCAGGAAAGCGGTCCCGAAGCCGAAAAAGACGTCCAAAGCTGCGGCAAAGAGGACGGTGAAGCAAAACGCCGGGCCGCCTACCGGCAAGGCGGTTGCCGCACTGCGCGCAAAGTTCGGCATGTCGCAAACCGAGTTCGCGAATCTGCTCGGGGTGAGCCTGCCGACAATCGGAAACTGGGAAAAAAAGACCGGAACACTTCACCTGCGGACCCGCTCGCTGGAGGCATGGAACACGGCAAGCCGCATGACCAAAGCCCGGGCCCGGCGCAAATTAGAGGATTAGTGCGAAATGCCGATTGAATCCGGTTTCACCGCCTCGATATCCGCGGATGCCGCATAGTTTTCGGAACCGCTTCCCGGAAACCATTCACTCACCAATTCCCGGCTGTAGGCTTTCAATTTAATATCGACTTTTCGGAATCCCACCCCATCCAACAGGCCGCGGATCTTGTCCATGTGCTCCGCACCGGCGATACAGCCGGTCAAGAGGGCGGCTTTTTGACGCAACGCCTCCGGCATCTTGGCCGTGGCCACCACATCGGAAATGACCAGGCGCCCGCCCGGTTTCAATACACGAAACGCATCCTTGAATACCTGCCCCTTATCCGGGGAAAGATTGATGACGCAGTTGGAGATGATGACATCCACGCTGTTGTCGGCCACCGGCAGGTGTTCAATCTCTCCCAGACGGAACTCGACATTGGCAACCTCCATTTTCCTTGCGTTTTCCCGAGCTCTGGCGAGCATTTCCGGGGTCATATCCACGCCGATGACCCGCCCCCTCAGCCCCACTTTTTTTGCGGCCAGGAAACAGTCGAAACCGGCGCCGCTGCCCAGGTCCAACACCACCTCGCCTTCTTGAAGGTTTCCGATGGCGGTCGGGTTGCCGCAGCCCAGCCCGAGGTTGGCGCCCTCGACGACACTGCCGAGTTCACCTTTCGTATACCCCATCACCTGGTTGATCAGTTCAAGATTATCCCCGGAAGAGCCGCAGCAGGACTTGGCCGGCCCGGACCCGCAGGGACCTTCCGCAGCCTTGGCGTATCGATCCCGCACGATTTTTCGGATGATTTCAGAATCTTCTCCACTCATTTTTCATTCCTCCATATGGTCCTGGTTGATCATAAGAGATGTGATTACTTCAAAAGAAAACGGCGCCCGGTCATCTTTGGAGCAACCGGTTACAGATGTTTCACCATGAAAGCCGAACTCGCCGGACAGATCTCGGAAAATTCTCCGGTCCGGCGGATCGGCTCCGGGGCATCTTCTCTGCGGCCGCGCGAGTACCCATGGCGCAAGAAGAAAGTCTCAGCGGTTTCGGTGAGATGGCTCTATCCCAGGTTCAGATCGTAAAGAGACGGATTACACGCGGCTTTTCCCAAGACAAGGCCCTCGGGTGTCGGCGGCTTCCATCGAAAAAGAAAGAATTTTCTCCAATCGATTCCGGTCTGCTAGAATTACGGGATCATCCGCCACCGCCTTCAGAGTCCATTCCAATGCCTGGGCAACGAATTCAGGCGCTTCAGATCCGGTGTTCAGGCGATAATGCATCCAGCGGCCGTCTTTACGCGCCTTGACCAGAAGTGCATTTCTCAGCAGGAACAAGTGCTTGGATACCGTTGAAGGGGCCAGTTCGAGCATATCGTTGATATGACAGACGCATAATTCTTCCTTGGCGTTTAAAGCCAGAAGAATACGCACTCTATTCTGATCCGAAAGGGCCTTGGTAAGATTCATGAATCGAAGCATTCCATACCTCATAATTCGCCATTTAACGAAATAAAAATAACCTCTCTCTTTCTACTTTGTCAACCATTTTTCAAACCGTGCCCCGAGGACTCTATTTTTCTTCGGAACCAGCAGCCCCTGCGTCTCCATCGCGGCGGCCGGCAGTTTCACGGCGCTGGTTCAGCGGCTGCTGGTGACTGAATATTTTCAGAGAGGCGGATTTCGCCGATCAGACAACCTTGCATTCATATGCCAGGAATTTTGGATCATCTGTCATGACAGGCAGTCCGTTCGCTAAGGATTGTGCAATAATCATCCGATCAAAAGGATCTTTGTACCCTATTCCATTGGGCATGTCTCAGAATGTCAATCTTGACAAGGAAAACGAGGCAAGACCGATGCCCCAGAATTCCAGGATGTACTTGGTCGCCGTGAAGAGCATGATCACCACCAGCATCCATTTGATGGTGTGCGCCGGAATGAATTTCTGGCAACGCGCCCCGAGATACATTCCCGCAATGCCGCCGAACCCGAAGAGGCCCCCGAGCATCCAATCCGGAGCGACGGAGAGGTGCGGATAAAACGGGGCGATGGCCTGGTAAAAGGCGACGCCGGCCACCGAAGTGACGAAGGTTCCCATCAGCGCGGCCCCGGCCACGATAAAGACCGGCAGCCTGAAAAAAGTGACAAAAAACGGGGCGATAATGGAACCGCCCCCGATTCCGTAGATTCCGCCGACGATGCCGACAATGAAGCTGAGTGAAAAAATGCCCCAGAATGAAACATCGAACGATTCGCCATAGAATGTGAATCCCAGCCGTTTCAGATTGAAGTGGGTCACCGATGTGGCCGGAAAACGGGCCTTTCCGGCCATCCCGGTTCCGATCTTTCTGGAACGGCCGCTTTTCACCATCTCCTGAAATCGCTTTTCACTGTTGGCCCTGGCGTCGCCGCCTCGGTTCCGCTTCAATAAATCCCGCGTCATTTTAAGACCGATATAGAGGAGAACACCGGCCGTGAAGAGTTTGAAATGGGTCGGGTTCGGCAGGTAGGCCACTCGCAGAACGGCGCCGATGAAAACGCCGGGCAGCGTGGCGGCGATCACGATCCAGGTCAGGGGCCACACCATCCGTCCCTCGCGCCAGTAGCGGTAGACCCCGCTGGGGATGGCCACGATGTTGAAAACCTGGTTCGTGGCGCTGACCGACGGGTTGGTGTACCCGAGAAACGACATCTGGAACGGCAACAGCAGAAAGGCGCCGGAAATACCGCCCATGGAAGTGAAAAACGAAATGACAAACGCCACCAGCGGCGGAATCCAGACGACGACTTCAATCCCTGCGGTCGAGAAAAACATGAGCCTTCTCCTGTCTTGAAAAAGCGCTTGATTATAGACACGAAAGATTTTATATTCATGATACTAAGCAAGTATCGGCAAGTCAAGGTTTTTGTGTCCTGCTCGAAGCGATGATTCAGAAAATCAGCGGTTTCGACAGATGACGGAAACAGCCCCGCAGATGAAAATGATATGAATTCCAGAGAAAAAAAACAAAGAAAAGCGGTTCAAGGTTCAAAATCCTCATTGCAGAAGAGGAGCGACCATGGCCGAATCGTCTCTATGGCGGATGGAAACGAATATCTCGACACCGCCCAACTGAACCGGCTGGAGCAATCGTTTCGAGAATGGGCGGAGGATTCGCCTCGCGCCGATGTACGTTTCTCCCGTCAACGCATTCTGCTCATTTTTCTTCTCATCCGGTACACCGGCGCCAAATTGAGCGAAGTCCTGTCGCTGAATCCGTTTGAAGACATCGATCCGATTCGGAACACGGTTGTTTTCCGTGGGAATGATCCCGGACCTAAAGGGGAAACAAGGGAGGTCCATATCTCGAAGGCGCTCTCCCGAGAAATTCGGGACAGGATCGCTGATCCGGCTTTTCAAGAGAAAACAGGCGGCGTTTTTACGGTAGATCCAGGCTTTGTCCGCCGCAAGTTCTACGAACGCGCCCGGGCCTGCGGTTTTGCCGAGCGCAGGGGAGGTCCGGAGGCGATCCGCAAGGCCCGGGCCGTGGAATGGATGCAGGGCGATATGCCCTTACCGGCGGTTCAGATGATTTTGGGACATTCGACTCCCAATCTCACATCCTCTTACGTCTCCTTTTCCAAGGAAGAAATCCAACTTCTCGCAAAACGCTTCATGGAAAAAGAATCGGTGCGAAAATCGAGTGCGAGAAACCGTTTTTTCTGCAAAATCGAAAAAATCCTGCGAGGCGACATCCAGACACGGGTGGAGATGACCACCATCGACGGCCATTCCATCACCACGGTAATCACCAATGACAGCCTCGAGAGGCTCGACTTGCATCCGGGCCGATTGATTACAGCCGAAGTCAAGGCGCCGTGGGTTCTCCTGCAAGGCGGCGGAGCAATCCCCCCGTGCAGTGCCGAAAACAGACTCCAGGGGGTTTTGACCCAGATCACGCGGGGCGAAATCAATTCGGAATACGTCGTCCGGGTTTCGGATACGACTGAGGTATGCGCCGTTGTTTCTTCCGCGGGCAGCCGGCACCTTGAATTGAACTCGGGAGATACCGTTTGGGTGCTGTTCAACTGCTTTTCAGTTGTACTCCATCTGGACTGACCTTCCCCCCTGCCCCCCTGCCCGCCCCTGCCGGGATACCGGACAGCGCATCGATCTCTTCC
>JAABSQ010000129.1 GCA_011390315.1 Desulfobacteraceae bacterium | reverse complement strand
TCGAAGACACCCGGTCCGAAGCTCCGCGGGAGACGAAAAAACAGTTCCTGAAGGGCGGCTATTCCTATTTCCCCAAGGTGACCGGGAATGCGGTGGGCCGGGACAATCCCATCCGGATCAATTTCGAACAGGGAAAAGAGCAGTTTCAGGTGGAGATTCGGCAGGAGGGGTTCCAGTCCGGTCCCATTCTGAAAGGCGACGACAGCGGCGGCGACCGGCGGCGTTTTCATTATGTGGGAAACCGGCTGGACCTGCTGAAAAGCCGTATTCCCGATTTCGACCTTCGGTTGGCCGCCATTCAGCGGGGAATCGATCGGGTGGAAAACCGGCTTGAACCGGACCTGGTGTCCAAGGTCATTCTTCTGGATTACCACGGCATTCGAAACGCCATCTCCTGCGAAGACAGCGATGATGTCTGGTTTTACATCGAGACTTTCGAGCAGGAACCGATCGAGGAACTGGAGACCATATCCGCACACGAAACCCTTCACAAATATGTGGACCGTCGACGGTTGGTTCGGCGCCCGCTGGTTCGAAAGCGTTTTGCGGACCTGAAGGGATTCGACCTGATTTCCTATGAGCGCTTTTTACTGGTGACCCAAGGCATCGCGCCCCGCGCCCCGCATTCCACCGATCCGGAGAATCAGCTTTTTTTCGAATTCATCAATGAAAGAAATTTTCTGGAAGATCGAAAAGGGGGCCACTCCGGAGATAATCCGGACGAATTCTGCACCTCCTTTTTACATTCCCTGTTGTACATGGACCGGCTTGAAGAGAACCTGAATCGTCCGGTCCAAATAGGGGATGAAGCCGGCCGTTTATTGAACGAATCGGAGCGGAATCGAATCGTGAATGCCTACGGCGAGACGCTGACCGTATTCAAGAAAATTCTTGAAGAACTTGAAGAAGAGGGCCGATCGGGGCCGACCTTCATCGATGAAGTGGAATTGGTTGAGAGAGGGCTTGAACTCTCTGAATCATTGGCCAAACGGATGACCTTGGCCCGAGGTCCATTCGACCCCTGAGCCGGGATGATGGGCAGCGGATTAGGATTCTCGGTCGAAGAAAAAACACCCTCGGCGGATGCAAAAATCGAACAGCCGAGGGCGTGAATCCGGTCTTTTTCTTCGGGAGGGACTCTACTTCCTTATTCGTCTTCTGAAAGCGATTTCTGATTGCGGATTTCCCTTAGGCTCGCTCCGTAGCGCAGAGATCCGGACATCTCATCTCTTTCCAGATCGGACACCGGTACGCCGATCAGCTTTTCACCCGATCCGCCTGTAAACCGATCGACCGAAATAACGGCGACCGGATCGCCTTTTCGATTCGTAATCAGATCCTCCACCTTGCCGATGACGATCCCCTGTTCGTTTTTGATTTTCATCCCCCCTATTCTTTTTTGAAACATCGATACGGTAGCGTTTAGTTCTTCATATTTTCAGACGGTGATATAGGGTATTTCCCCCATTTAAAAAAAACCGCGCAAAGCCCATCATTAAGACCATCCAATGACTAAAGTCGCTTTCGGATACCGCTTGCCGGCTATCCATTGCAGTACACCACAGAAGGAAGGATTCAATTATGAAGACGCTTGTGAAATTTATCGCCATCGTATTTACCGTCAGTCTTTTTTTGACCGGAAACGCCTTTGCAACCGACGCCTCATCCAAGGCGGACGCCAAGGCCCGAATGAAACAGCATCAGGGGATGAAAAAAGGCGCCCATGGCATGCAAACTCGAATGAACAACAGAAGAGTGTCCGAACTGATGGGCACGGAAGTGAAATCCAAGGACGGCAAAGCGCTCGGGACCGTTTCGGATATCGTGGTGAATGATCGGGGGCAGGCCAACTACCTGATTATCTCCCATGGCGGAATACTGGGGATGGGCGAAGATCTGATTCCGATTCCGTGGCAGGCGGTGAATATCAGTCGAGAATCGGGTGATCTGATGGTGAATGTGGACCCCAAAATGCTGGAGAAAGCCCCTAATTTCGCCGACAATGAATGGCCGGATTTCAACCAAACCGAATGGCAAACCGATGTTCGCGGATATTTCGGAATGGACACCGAAGAAGAAGGCGATTTCGGAGACTTGCAGAAAGGGGACCTTGACCACGTGGATCTGGACCAGGAAAACCCCGGGACCCAGGAACCCGAATTCGACAAGTAATTTCCTTTTTCATGATGGATGGGACTGGTCGGGTCGATTCATGAAAACCGGATCAGTGCCATCCATTGATTGATTGATTGATTGATTCAAAAAAAATCGGCCCGAGCGGATCTGTTCCGCTCGGGCCGAATAGTTCGGCTCGAGTTTTAAATCGGGGATACGGTCGATTCAAAGCCGAGAATCCTACAGCGGATATCCGATCTTCATTACCACATCCCTGGCGGCTTTTTGAACGTCGGGATCAGGACTGTTGATCAGGTTTCCCGCCAGAGACAGATACCGATCCGATCGCAATTCTTTAATCAGATGAAGAGCCTCTATCTGGAGTGCGCTGTCGCCCCCGGAAAGGATCGCGGCCAGGCACTCGAATTCATCTGACATCTTTCGATCAAAAAGATCCGGTGAGTGATCGGCTATGGGACTGATTTCAACCATCGGAATTACCACCTTTTTCAGATCGGCTTCCAACAGGTTGTCTAAAAAATCAATCGCATTGGTGCGCACGTCCGATGCATGGCTGCGGATGTTCTGGTATGCATCATAGATATCCTGAGGCGGATATTTGAGGCCCAGCAACCGGAATATTCGTTCCAATGAATGATTCACCCTTTTTTCCAGAAGCCTTGCCAACCGCTGCCTTGCTTCATTCACCACCGGATGCGGCGGTTCAGGATTTTCCGGTGCGGAAAGCGGCGAAGCGGGGCTGCCCTTCCGGTACAAGATATTCAGCAAATGATGATGCTCTTGGGCCTCCTCCAAAATGGTTCGAACCACCCGCCCATTATCGAAATTCAGCTCCGGAAAATGTGTTCTGAGGCGGTTCAGGGCCAAAATTACCTCATATCGAAGGGCCAGGTCATGGTGCGAAAGGTATTTCATCAGAAGGTCGGCCGATTTCTGAACCCCTAAATGGGAAATCACATGAGGAATCCTTAATCGAATATCCCGGGCTGCAAACGGGTTGTCCAAACAGGCGGAAAGGCAATCGAGTACCGGCGGTCCGAAAAAAGAGAGTGCTTCGGCCGCGGCTTTCAGGTGGCGGGGGTTCCCAAGATGATGAATCAGAAGGGGAATGAATCGTTTTCGCCGGGTTTCTCCGGCTCCTATGATAGCGGCGTCCACCACTTTCGAAGACGCGTCGTTTAAAATCAGATAAAGATAGGGATAGAGGTCGGGGATATTGGCGGTTCCGATCACCCGAGCCGCGAGAATTTTGGTAAAATCGATGTGGTCTCGATTCGATATATGCTGAAGTTGTCGAATTTGGGCTTCCATTCGTATGTGGATTTGAAAATTTTCTTTTAATCGGCTATTGCGTCGACTTTCTCTCGCCGCGCACAACAGGGCCGCTCCCTGCACGGTTCTGTCTTCATGCCGAAAAAAATCCAGAAGCATGTCCACACGTCCTGCTCCGGCGTGATGAAACAGGTAGTGGAGGGCCTCTGTCTGGACCTCCAAATCCGGATCTCTCACCCGGGCTTTTACGATTTCCGAGAAATCATTCTTGGGGTAAAGATAGAGGTTCCGTAAGGATTCGAGCCGGATCACCGAAACGGAGTGGTCCAGAAGGGACAGAAAAACGGGTAAAAAGCGGTCGTTTTTTACCTCTTGCGCCAATCGTAAGGCCCTCAGTATGGTTTCATCTGAAGCATCCGACAGGGTCCGAATCAGCTCCTCGATAATCGAATTCTTTTCCCCCGTTCGAATTTCTTGTTCGGATGAAATCGGATGGGAGGCCAATTTCAGGCGGAAGGAGCGAACATATTCCAGCCGAATGAGCAAGACCAGATAAATCCAGACCGCCAGGAGAAAGAGGACAACCCCACTGATATGCCGAACCGACATGTCGAATCCCAGCGTGAAAAGCAGAAGGAGGAGACCGCTCAGACCGGTGAAAAAGCTGTCTATGAACACATCGATATAGGTCTTTGCCTGGTTCTTGACCTTGATCGGAATCGGCAGCACCAGAAGTTCAATACCCGCTTTGTTGAGGGAGTTTTTCAGGCTTCCGTCGCAGATTTTGATCAGAACGGCCGACCAGAGTGCGGGGTAAAACAACACCGCCAGCGTCCCGAAAAGAATGGCGCCGGGAAGGATGAAAAGAGCGGTGCCCACCCCGAAGGCGCCCACTACTCGCCGGGTAATGAAGAGCTGGATAATGAAGGAGACAATATTCAAATTCGACAACCAGAATCCGAAAAAGGCGGAGAGCCGATCGGTATCCGTAATTTCCGAAACGGCGATGGCGTTGAACTGGTATTCCACCAGCTTTCCCACCAATACGCTGATGCCGATGATGCCGGCCAGAAGGGACAGATGCCTGGAATGACGAATCAGGGCAAGAGGTCCTTCCGTAAAGGCGCCGGCCTGTTCCTCCTGCCGGGATTTTTGAAGAGGTTCATCCGAGACGGTATTTTCGCGAAGTAGGGACGGGATGGGGATGCATCCGAAAAGACAGAGTGCGCAGATCCAGATGAGGTTTTCACTGCCGATCAGACCGACCGAAAAATTTACCAGGTATCCCCCGAAAATTCCCCCGGCGATGGCGCCGGCGCCGATGAATCCGAAAAGCCGTTTGGCTTCTCGGGGATTGAAAAGGGTATTGGCCAGAATCCAGAATTGGGAGGTGGAAATGAGGGAAAAGACGGCGATCCAGATGTAGAATCCGAACAGCGCACTTCCTTTCAGAATGGGCCAGTGAATCAGCATTCGGAAGAGGAGCAGAGACCCGATCATGATGAGCAGACTTCGCCGCATTAATTGAAACAGATCGCCGGATTTGAGAAGAAGGGAGTAATGGCGGGAGGCAACCCCGGCCACCAGCGCTACGAGCACGAACAGAATGGGCAGGCGGGAGATACCGAATCGGGTCAAAAACATGGCGTTGACCACCGGTTTGATGATCATGAGAGCGGAAATTAATAGGAAAATGTATGCCCACATGAAGACCGCACGAGAGCCTTCGCCCTCTCGAATATCGAGGATTCTACGGAGAAAAAGAAGGGTTGCGGCGGGTAAAAAGAAAGCCCGGTGTCCACGACCGCCGGGTTCATCCCCCCGACTAGTGCGGCTCATGGTGGGTTGCCACGGTGCTGACGACCAGAATCCAGATGATTACCTCCATTAAACGAATTCCGAACCATAGCAAACTTTCGGCGAAAGGCAATACGGATAAACGGTCTCATTAAGATTCTAAAGGAAGAAAAACGCTTGGAGACCGGAGGTGAAGCCAAGCGGGTAAATGGGGGGCGATGGATGAAGGTCAGTTCATGAATTCCGGAGATCTCCTTTCTCGGCGGCACGGGATCACCGGACAATGGCTGCATCCGAATCCGACAACCGAGAAGGAGAAAAAAATATTTTTTTGGAACGTCTAATTCATTTCCCGATGGGCCAGAGAAGACTGGTAAAGCGGCATGAGGATTTCAAATAACCGGGCGATATCCTCGGCGATCTGATCGCCCTTTTCAATCACTTCGGCTTTGTCCACCTGCTTGCAGATCTGAAGATCTATCCACTTCCCCTGGGGCGCTTGTTCCAGAAAATCGGCAAGGGAAGGGATTTCTGTTTCTTCGCCGCCATTTTCCCATCGCCATCCGTTTTCCGACGGGTGAATGCGACCTTCAAAAGCGCCCTTTTTTTTCGGGTCATACAGCGAAAGGCCGTTGGCGGATGCCACTTCTTTCAACCAGGACTCCCGATTGGGATCCTTCAGGGCCAGCATAAAGCCGTTCCAGTCTTTTCGAGGATCATCTTCCTTATCGGAGCGTTCAATATAGAACCCGTAATAGAGGCGTTCTTCATCCACCTGGGCGAAAAATTTGGCCTGGAACTGAATCTCATCCGCCCCGCGATGGTCGACATCGGCCCAATGCACCATGGGCATTCGGGAAACCGCCCAGGAATTGAAGCGATAAGATCCGCCATCCATCTGCCCGCTGACCGCGCCGCCCAAAGCCTTTTGGCTGCGCCAGCTGGAACCCGCCACTTTCTTGGAAAAATCAGCCTCGGTAAACCCGTCAAATCCTTTGGCGCCTGCGCCGCGGCGAGCCTTTGTTTTTTTCTGGAGCTTTTTTTCGAGGGCTTGGGTACGCTCACGCTCAAGACGTTCGAGGATTCGCTGTTGCAGGTCGATCGGCGTCCAGGTGGTTTCGCCGTTTTCCCAACGAATTTCCATGGTTTCGCCGTGGATGTCGAGCACTTCAAAAGGCCCCTTCATGTTTTCATATGTTTCACCGACTTTGAACTCAACATCTTCCATTGGCATGACTTTTCCCATAATTCCCTTCCTTGTGGATGTATGGTTGAAATACTGAATTTTCCTATCTGAACAGTTTACCTTTTTGAGAGCGGTTCTGTCAAGTTATAGATTTTTTTAGGAAATTTTGAACCGCCTTCGGACAGAAGAACAATCGGGCGCCGGAGAGAAAATGGTAAAAATACACAAAATTAAGTAGTTGAAAAAACAAAAAATAAGAAAGATTCGGCATGGCGGCCTCCTTTTGGAAGATGCAAATCTTTTCACGAGAAAGAAAGTTTGATGAACGGACTACAGAAAATGAATGTCCATCAGTGGCTCGACGGGTCCGGTATTCGGCGCCGGAGCTTTAACTGAATTCTAACCCGACCCTAATCCGCAATTAACGATTCCGGTGTCCAATAGGAGCCTTGAACGTATTTCCGAACTTGAAAGGGGGCTTTAAATGAGCTGGATGATGGTGGTCGGTTCGGCGGGGGTGGCGGGCACATTGATGTATCTGCGGATGAAGGCGCATCAGCGGTTGCCCGCCGATGCGCGGGCATTGCTGGCGGTCATCAACGCCCTGGCGCAGATAGGAGACCGGAGCGCTCAGGGGGAACGTATTCATTCACCGGATCGGAACCATTTTCGAGTCCCGCCGGGATGATTTCGCAAAAAGCTCCGTTTCCTTCGCCGAGAAAGTCGGTATCGGTCACCGCTCCATTTCGGAGACGATCCCTTCCGCTTCCACTCTCAAATGCTGGGACCGCCAGATATTGTTGTCGGCCGCAAATTCCTGAACATTTTTTTCCCCCGGGTGGGTGGCCGTCTTGAGATCTTCCTCCGCTTGTTCCGAATCGCCCCGAGCGGCATGGGCATTGGATCGACTGAGGTAGGCCGCGCCGTATTCGCCGTTGATGTTGATGGCTTCGTCGAAGTGGCGAATGGCTTCATCATATTCGCCTTTGGTGAAATGGGCGCTGCCCTTCAGGTGATGGGCCCGGTCGTAATCGGGTTTGATTTCAAGGGCCTTATTGAAGTCGTCCATGGCCTTGTCGATCTGATGGGTCTGCATGTGGGCCACGCCGCGGCTCAGATAGGCCAGGGCGAAACCGGGATCCAACTCGATGGCTTTGGAAAAACCGGAAATGCTCTCCTCGGTATTCCCCCGGGCCATGGTTGAGGCCGCTTGGCCGAAAGCTTCTTTTGCTTGGGATGTATCGGTCATATTAGATTCCTCCTGTCTTTTCATTGGGAGTGATTTTCGGATTCAATGATCATCTTCATTGTCAAATGATTAGAACAGATCGGCGGGATGAAAATAGGGTGAATCCTGTATTTTTCAGTGAGGCCCGGTTTCAGGGAAGATCTGAGGCCCGGGCTCATGAAGAGGTCGAGGGGCTTTTTCTTATGCATCGATCACTCGGGAGGAATTTCGAATAGCGGAACA
>JAABSQ010000128.1 GCA_011390315.1 Desulfobacteraceae bacterium | reverse complement strand
TCTGATAGAAATTGCGGAGGATACGGCCCTTTCATTTGATCCTGATTCCGATCCTTCCATCAAAATTGTGGATGCTGACGGCCCGTTCGGCGAATTCGAAGTCGCCTTCCGGGTCGACGGACCCGCCGCCTTTTTCCTTTCGGAACATTCCGAAGTTACAGCTGACTTCGAAGGGCCGGATGATCTTCTGCTTCGGGGGACGCTTCCTCAAATCAATGCCGCTCTTTCCGGATTGGCGGTCGATGACGGCATTCTGCCCGGTTTGATGATCGAGCCGGAACCTGATTGGCACGGCGAATTGAACCTTACGATTACGGCAACCGATCTCACTAATTTCGATACCGCAACCGGGAATATGGTGATTACCGTAATTCCCGTGAATGATGCGCCGACTCTCGAAGAAGATGCACGTTATGCGTTGACCGCCGTTGCAATGAACGCTTCCGATCATGCCGGAAATAAAGTCGCTGATATTACGCGAAGTTTGGCCACGGATATCGATGATCCGGAAGATCCTGCCGGTATCGCGGTGATCAGCGCAGACAGCACCAATGGAACATGGGAATATTCTATTGACAGCGGCTCCATGTGGGACCCCTTTGGGGAGAACCTGAGTACCGAAAACGCCCTGCTTCTGGATCCGGAATACTTGATTCGTTTCATCCCGGCCGCCGATTGGATCGGAGTTGCAGGTATCGATTTCAGGGCCTGGGACCGGACAGAAGATACCCGGAATACCACGGAAAACGGAGGCGCCACAGCCTTCAGCACCGTGATCGGAACCGCGAATATCACGGTTTCCAATGAACCCGCCGGGCCGATACTGGCAGCCGATGCCGGTCAGGATTTGGATGTCAGCGAGGGAGAGGATGTATTTCTGGACGGCTCCGGGTCGCAGATGCCGGATGAATTGACCATCCAAATCACATGGACCCAGCTGAGCGGACCGTCCGTGAATTTGAACGGTGATGAAACCCTTCAGCCCAGCTTCAGGGCGCCCCGTGTGGGTCCCGAAGGCGCGGAACTTGAATTTGAACTGGTCCTCACGGATAATCTCGGCCGGACCCGGGCTGACCGAATACTGGTGCGGGTATTTAATAGTGATCAGATTCGAGCCGCGGCGGGGCCTCATCGAAATGTTCAAGCAGGCGACGTGGTCACCCTGAGCGCGGCGCAATCCTTTATTCCTGATGAAATCAGCCCTTTATTCAGATGGGAACAGACATCCGGGGATACGGTCGAACTTACCAATCCGAATTCCGAGGAAACCACATTTATCGCCCCGGAACCCGGCACTGCGGGTTCACTTGACCTTGAATTCCGGGTGACCATATCCGACAATAGTGGTCAGAGTGCCAGTGATTCGGTCAGGATTACCGTGACGGACTCCCTCGCGAACCAACCGCCTTCAGCAGATCCGGGTCCCGACCAAACCGTCGACGGGAAAAACCTGGTGACTCTCGACGGCTCCGGTTCTTTTGATCCCGACGGCAGCATCGTCGCTTACAGGTGGGAATCCATCACGGATGGCTCCCTGGCCCTAACTACTCCCGAATCTGCCGCTACGAGCTTTATCGCCCCAGCTTCCGAAAGTGAAGACAAGGTTCTGCAGTTCAGGATAACAGTCACCGATGACGAAGGGCTGACCGACTCGGGCATTGTGCGGATTACGGTATCCGCCGAGGACGGCATCCCCTCCGGACCCGGACAGGGGGACGAGATTTCCATTACTGTACAGGAAGGTCAAACCGTTGTCCTTGAAGCCGGAAATTTCGGCGCCGGCTCCGAATACTTTTGGACGCAGACTTTCGGGAATCCGCAAGTGACTCTCTCCGATTTCGGCAGTCCTTCACCTACATTCGTCGCGCCATCGGTGAATGCCGGTGGAACGACACTGGGTTTTGAACTGGTTGTCGATGCGGCAGACGGTAATCGGCATATCCGGGAATACAGGGTTTTAATTCAAAACAACGGGATTGTCGGCTTTCCTGCCAATGTTCTGCCTTTTCGCCTATTTAACGGCTCAACAATGGGCATACAGGTAAGCGGAAGCGGAACCCTGGTAAAATTGGAATCGATCGACCCTGCGGATATTCCAGACGATCGAAACAGACCTGCGGCACTTCCCTACGGTCTCATTGACATGGTGATTAAGGTAGATGAACCGGGTGATACCGTCAATGTGACCGTGTACCCCGAATCCCCGGCATCTCCGCAAAATACGTGGTTTAAGTATTCGGAAGCCGAGGGTTGGGTAGATTACAGTGAGCACTCCCACATGAAACCGGACGGAACCGAAATAACGGTGTTCCTGGCCGACGGCGGCCCCGGTGATGCGGACGGCATCGCCAACGGCCTGATTGTCGATCCTTCGGGACCCGCGCTGCCCTCTTCCTCAACAGCAGGCGGGGGGGGAGACGGCGATGATGGTGGATGCTTCATAGAAACGATGGCGATCAAGTTTTTCTAAAATTGAAAAAAGGCTTGCGAAAGCAAGATACCTGAAAGCTTTCGCGAGCCAATTTAGAAATTTCTGAAAGAATCGTCATCTAAAAACAGGCATTCATCCTGGCGGGTTTTCTGTTGGCGGACTGTTCTGACGCTCTTCTTTGGATGATCAATCGGCATATGTCCGGTGTGTGAATCCGGGTGGGAAACGGAAGTGTTTTTGCCGTTGGTCCGGCCGCCTTCGATCAGGGCGACCAGGCGGAGGACGATGTTTTTCATCCGCTCCGCCTGGCTGTTCATTTCTACGGAAGCCGACGCCGTTTCTTCGGCATTGGCCGCATTGTGTTGAACCACCTTGTCCATTTCGAACATGGCGGTGTTGATATGTTCCAGGCCCATGTTCTGCTCCCTGGACGCACCCGCTATCTCCGCCAGCAATTCTCCCACTTTCTGCGCGGATGTCGTCACTTCCCGAAATTCCTCCTGGGTCCGGGTCATCCGTCCGAAGCCGTCTTTTACGCGGGTTGTCGTACTTTGAATCAGCGCGGAGGTGTTCTTGGCGGCATCCGCCGCTCGAATCGCCAAATTCCGGACTTCATCGGCCACAACCGCGAAACCGGCGCCGGCCTCGCCTGCTCTGGCTGCTTCCACTGCCGCATTGAGAGCCAGCAGATTGGTCTGGAATGCGATTTCATCGATGGTTTTAATGATTTTCTGGGTTTCACTGCTGGATCGGCTGATCTCGTCCATCGATTCTTTCAGGTCTCCCACCGAAGCATCGACTTTTTGTACGATCTCGTTGACTTTTTTCATCAGTTCATCGGCCTGGGCCGCGTTGTCGGCATTCTGTCCCGTCATGGAGGCCAGTTCTTCCAGAGAAGAGGAGATTTCCTCGATGGAAGCCGCCTGTTCCGAAGATCCCTCTGACAATGTCTGGCTGGAGGATGCCATCTCTTCGGCGGTATTCGAGAACCCGTCCGAACTTGAAGACAGCTGCCGAATCACGAAATGAATCGGCCTGGAAATCGATCGGGTCATCAGATAAGACAACAGAAATCCAAATAGGGTGACCAGAACAATCACCCCGATGATGGTGTTGAAAAGAGCCGTGACCTCCTTTTCCACATCATCGATGTACACCCCCGAACCGACGATCCAATCCCATTCAGGAATCAACTGCACATAGCTGATTTTCGGCACCGGTTCCTTTTGTCCCGGCTTCGGCCAATCATACCGAACGAAACCGGCGCCCTTTTGTTTGCATACTTCCACCATTTCCACAAACAAGCGAACGCCGTTGGGATCTTTGAAATCGGACAGATCTTCCCCGTCCAGTTGGGGCTGCATGGGATGCATGATCATCCGGGGCTTCAGGTCATTGAGCCAGAAATAATCATCTCCGTCATATCGAAAGGCTTTAATCGCCTGCTTGGCGGTTTCCTGGGCCGCTTCTACGGAAAGGGCTCCCGAAAGGCTCTGACCGACATAGAATTTGAGCGCACTCGAGGCGGTTTGGACGAGGTGTTGGGTTTTGGTGAATTTGGAGTCATAGATGTTCTTTTTGAATTTTGGATAGATATATCCGAAAACGAGCGAAAAGCAGATGGTGATGATCAAACCCAAGAACAATATTTTGGTAGAAAGCTTGCATTGTAACATTGGCATTTCTCCCGATAAAAAAACATTTTTGGGGATGTTCAGCAGGATTTGATCTTTATGATTCAATATGCACATTTTGTGCAATGTTTATTTTTTTTCTTTAGATCAACTGAGAATTCGACCAACTTAGAAATTAAAGCCTAACTAACAAAAAATTAAACAAGTCTCTCTTTTCGGTCTAAAAGCGGAAGTGGTTTAAAATGAGCTTATCTCTTAAAAAAACTCGAAATTGGATGGGGACGGGATATAAACAAAATTTAAGCCAAAAAAATGAATTTCGGCAAAAAATCTAAACCAACATTCTTTTTATAGATTCGCTGGAGGTGCCTCGTGTATAAGGAAAGGAAATTTGAAGTGAAGACCGAAAGATCGGAAACATGTTTCCGATCTTTCGGCTAAGGCAGGAACTCGCAAGGCGATTCTTTGGTTTGATTTTGTATTCGGAAGCCGCGCCCGTTCGAAATTTCCCATTCTAATCAACGGGTACAAACCGAAATTTCTGACCGCTGACGGTTGCTTCGGCCATCAAACCGCCCTTCGAGTGAATAAATGTCGCCATTCCTTTTCGATAATCGCTTGGCGCCTTTTGCCGGCTGGAACCCAGCCCGGAGCTTGCACCGGCCGATGTGCCGGTGGTTCCGGTTTGCGCTTGAGCGCCGGCGGTAATCGCCACGGCCGATGCGCCGGCGTCGAATTCGAATTCTCCGCTGGTGAATTCTTCATAGGCCCGTTCATCCTTGAAAAAAATGATTTGACTGAAGACCTGACCGCCGATCTGAAAGCCTATCGACCCTTCCACCAATTCCGCAACGCCGGTTACCTGCCCGTCACGATAGACTTGGCCTGTGCCGTAAGCGGCGCCGACCACCACTCCTCCCTTGCCGACATTCGGAAACACCACATATCCGTAGGAATTTTCAAAATAAGGTTTCACTTCAGGGGACTTTTCAAACAAGGCGATGGTATCGGAGTAATCTTCCAATTTCTCGGTGGAAATGCCGGTATCGGCAACTGAAATTCCGACGCCCATCATCATGATCATACTTCCGATAAGCAGAGTTTTGATCAGCCTTCCGAATGTCGGAGTTTGGAAATCCATTACCGGTATTCTTTTCATGTTGCGCCTCCTTGGAAAATATAGTTTATGAGAGTTGACAAACAAGAATTCTTGTCACGAATTCGTAAATTGAAACACCGGCGCGGCATCTTCAATGATCCGCATTTTCACCTTCCCCCATGAAACTTTTTGCGCGGCGTACTGAAGGGGATATCTTCTTATTTAATTGTTTTGAAAAATAGTATAAGGAAAGTGGTTTGAAAATGGGAAAAAACCTGTACATTGGCTATGCAAAACAAGTATTGTTAAGGATGTAAACCCCCTACCGGGTCGACCGAATATTTATTTTCGATACAGGAGTGTAGACATGACGAATCGAAATCGCGCTGTCAAAAACAGGAAAACGAGACCTCGCAAGCCGATTGCACCATTGTCCGATCTGCGCACCGGCATGGGGCTGGCGGAACTGCGTCAGGGTTTCCTGGACAATCTGATATTCAACCAGGCCCGGGTACCGACGCGCGCCTCCACAAGCGACATCTATATGGGAATGGCCTATACCATTCGGGATCGCCTGCTCCATCGGTGGCTCAGTACCGCGGATACCTATTTCAGAAAGGATGTTCGGGTGGTCTCCTATCTGTCGGCGGAGTACCTGCCCGGGCCCCATCTCGGCAATAATCTCCTGAATCTCGGCATCTATGAACTGGCCCGGACCGCCACCGCCATCGCCGGCTTTGATCTTCACGACATTCTGGACGAAGAGGTCGAACCCGGCCTGGGCAACGGCGGGTTGGGTCGCCTGGCCGCCTGTTTTATGGATTCTTTGGCCACCATGGAGATCCCCGCCATCGGATACGGCATTCGGTATGAATTCGGCCTTTTTCGCCAGGAGATTCGGGAGGGATGGCAGGTCGAGTATTCGGACCGGTGGCTTCATTATGACAATCCCTGGGAAATTCATCGGCAGGGGGTATCCTATCCGGTCAAATTCGGCGGGCATACCGAAACGATCATCGACAGCGAGGGGCGCACCCGGGTCCGGTGGAATCCGGAACGGGTCATCCGCGGAATCGCCTATGATACGCCGATTCTGGGTCACCGGGTCAATACCGTGAATCTCCTCCGGCTCTGGCGGGCCGAGGCCCCGGAATCGTTCGATTTCGAGGCTTTCAATGTCGGGGACTACTACGGCGCGGTCCAGAACAAGATCGCTTCCGAAAATATCACCAAGGTCCTCTACCCCAACGATGAAAAGATCAAAGGGAAGGAACTGCGACTGGAGCAGCAGTATTTTTTCGTCTCCTGCTCTCTTCAAGACATGATCCGCATTCATACCCGGTTTCGAAAGCTGGGGCTGGATACGTTTCATGAAAAATTCGTGATTCAGCTCAACGACACCCACCCGGCCATCGCCATCCCCGAGCTGATGCGGTTGCTGATCGATGAACACGGAATGGCATGGGACCATGCCTGGGACATCACCCGAAAAACCTTCGCCTACACCAATCATACCCTTCTTCCCGAGGCTCTGGAAAAATGGCCGGTGGAGCTGCTGGGCCGTCTTTTGCCCCGACATCTGGAGATCATCTATGAGATCAACTGGCGGTTTCTGGACCTGGTGCGGTTGAAGTTTCCCTGGGAGAGTGACCGGTTGACCCGAATGTCGCTGATCGAGGAGCACCCGTACAAGCAGGTCCGCATGGCCAATCTGGCCATGGTGGGCAGCTTCGCCATGAACGGGGTGGCGGCCCTGCACACGGAGCTTCTCAAGACCGATGTGATGAAGGATTTTTATGACCTCTGGCCGGAAAAGTTCAGCAGCAAAACCAACGGCGTGACGCCCCGGCGGTGGATGGCTCTCAGCAACCCGTCCCTGGCGGACCTGATCACCCATCACATCGGCAACGGCTGGCTCACCGACCTGGACCGGCTGCGGGACTTGGAACCTCTGGCCGATGATCCGGAGTTTCGCCGGCTCTGGTCGTCGGTCAAGCGGTCCAACAAGGAGGCTTTGGCCTTCATCATCGAAGACCGGTGTCATGTGGTGGTGGACCCCGACAGCCTGTTCGACATTCAGGTGAAGCGGTTTCATGAATACAAGCGCCAGCACCTGAACCTGCTCCACATCATTACCCTCTATAATCGCATCAAACAGAACCCCAAGGAAACGGTCCTTCCCCGGACCTTTATTTTCGGGGGCAAGGCCGCACCCAGCTATTTTCTGGCCAAACTGATCATTCGGCTGATCACGGCGGTGGCCGACAAGGTCAATGATGACCCCGAATTGATGGGGCGGCTGTCGGTGGTCTTCTACAACAACTTCAATGTTCGCAACGGCCACTGGATCTACCCGGCCGCCGACCTTTCCGAACAGATCTCCCTGGCCGGCATGGAAGCCTCCGGCACCGGAAACATGAAATTCTCCATGAACGGCGCCCTCACCATCGGGACGCTGGACGGCGCCAATGTGGAAATTCGGGAAGAGGTCGGCGCGGAAAACTTCTTTCTGTTCGGGATGACCACCGAGGAGGTCAAAGAGGTAAAGCGGCGCGGATACCGGCCCCGGGATTATTATGAATCCAACCGGGAGCTGCGGCTGGTCCTCGACCAGATCGCGGGCGGGTTCTTTTCCGGCGGGGACACGGAACTTTTTCGGCCCCTGGTGGATCACCTCCTGAACCATGACACCTACATGTCTCTGGCCGACTACGCCGATTACGTGGCGGC
>JAABSQ010000127.1 GCA_011390315.1 Desulfobacteraceae bacterium | reverse complement strand
GTGGCTTATAAAGAGAACGGGAAGTGGACTATTGGGCCGGGTTAGGTTTTTATTGTCATGTCTTCAAGAAAAATCTCTGAAAATTCAATTCAAATCCCCCACGCCCAACTCAACCCCGGCACCCTTCGGGCGCTGGTGGAAGATTTCATTACCCGCGAGGGCACCGACTACGGAGCGGTGGAAGCCTCTTTGGACAAGAAGGTGGAGGATGTGATGAACCAATTACGGACGGGCAATGCCGTCGTCGTTTTCGACCGATCCACGGAGTCGTGCAATATCGTGCCGGTGAAGGATTTGAAAAGGCGGCACTGAGGTGAATTGGTCATCCCCGCAAGGCTTGGCCGAAGCTTTCTTTGAGAGGTCCGATAATCGGGTCCAGTTCCGAAAGCGGGGACCGTTTTTAACACCAAATCATGTTCTATCGCCCGGGCGGTGAAAACCTCGGCCGCTGCGAAATTTTCCGGGATGATCAGCTCTTTAGCCCATTCGTTTTTGGCGGACCAGGCGGTCTGGAAAAGCGCTTCCACATCCGCTTCGCCGGGGGCTTCATCAACCATCTTCGAGATGACACCCAAGCACATATGCGCTCGCCGCAGGGGAAGTGCGATCTTGTCGGGAAGCCGTTTTTAGATCTCAGCTATGATGGCATACCATCACCATACCCACTTCTCCATATTTACAAATTCCGGTCCGTATAGTAACCGATAACCCCCTTTAACCGCCTTTACTTGTGAAGGCTGTCTTGATATAGGTGTTTTCCTTACCAAAAAGCAGGATGGACGGTTTGACGGAAACGCAAAAAAAACAGAATGGAAGCGGAATTTCAGAGGCCGACCCGCCCCGGGTCCTGGTGGTGGAGGACAATCCCTTCAACCGGGAGATGTTGAAGAAAATCCTGATTCAGGAGGGGGTTGCCGCGGATGAGGCCGCCAACGGGCATGAAGCCATCGAGAAGCTGAAAACAGCCTCCTATCGGATGATCTTCATGGATATCCTGATGCCGAAAATGGACGGCATCGAGACCATTCAGCGGATTCGGGGAATGGGGATCGCTACCCCCATTATCATCGTCACGGCCATGTCATCCAATCCGGACCGTCGGCGCTGTCTGGAGGCCGGCGGCGACGGTTTTCTCACCAAGCCGTTGGATACCGAGCAGATTCGGGAACAGATCGAACGATTCATGGCGCGTCCGGAGCCGACCGCAAAGGCCGCCGGAACCGAGAAAACACCCGAAACATCGCCGATTTCAGCTTCGGGTTCAATCCTTTCGGGGTACCGGGTCTTGCTGGTGGAGGAAGACCCGGATCGGGCCGAACGGTTCAGCCGAACTTTGGCGGAATGGAACCTGATCGTGGAGCGGGTCGCCAACGGCACCCTGGCCTGGGAGCTGATCCACGACCGGCGCCGCCGGTTCGATATGGTGGTCAGCAATATGTTTACCTCCGACATCGACGGTCTGGGACTGCTGGCGCGGATTAAACAGGAATTCGCCAATGTACCGGTCTTTATCTATGCCGCCGAGGCCGATCCGGATGCCTTCAACCTGGCCACCCAACTGGGCGCCGACGGGGTGTTGAACGAATTCGAGTTTTCATCCCGCATTCCCGGCCTGATGGAGTCGGCGGTCTATCGGGCCGGCCGAAAAGCCTCTCCGGCCAATTCCGCCTCCACCGTCAGCCAGGTGCGACAGGCCCAGAATCATCTGGTCAAGCTCGGATGCACCGAGGCCTGCGATTCCATCGATGTCGCCCATAAACCCCTGACCGACGCCGGGGGCGATCTGGCCCTCTGCCGGAAGTTTCCGGAAACCGGCCGGTGCGGGGTGCTGTTGGGCGACGTTTCGGGACACAGCGTCACGACGTCTTACATCAGCGCCATGTTTGTAGGGATGCTCTCCACCCTCTGGAGCCGAGTCCAGGAGCCCACCGATCTTCTGAAAGCCCTCAACCGGGAGCTGAACAAGCCCGAGTATGCGCACCATCACCTGTGCGCCTCGGTTCTCTCCTGGGACCCGGCAACCGGGCATGTGAAGCTGGCCACCGCGGGCAATCCCGGCGGGATGGTGGTCGGTGAACGTCCGGACGGAACCCGAACCTTTCGGGAATTGAGCGGCGGCGGCATGGGGCTGGGTCTGATCCCTGAAGATTCTCTCTTTCTGGAGGAGGAATTCCGGCTTTGCCCCGGTGACTGGCTGTTCCTGTTTTCAGACGGGATTCAAACCGACGCCTTCAGGACCCTCCTGGACGCCGAAGAGGTGGACCTGAGCCGGCATCGGATTCGAGGGGTCGGGGCCGACATCCTGAACCGCCTGACCCTTGACCGGAACCAGACCGACGACATGGCCCTGGTCGCCCTCCATCCGCCTGCGAAAAAAATCTCTCTTCGGGAACGGTTCACCATTCCGGCTACCTACGAGGGGGTCGATATGGCCTGCGACTGGGCCGAGGGGCTTTCCGAGGGACGGATCCCCGCAGGTCATGATCCCTGTCTTCTGCTTTTGGCGGTTCGAGAGGCCCTTCTCAATGCCGTCATCCACGGGAATCGATTGAATCCGAACACCTTTGTGGAGATCGTTTTGGAATCTCGTCCGGGTGAACTGCGGATATCGGTGGCGGATGCGGGTTCCGGACTTACCCTCCCCGAAGAGGCGGTTTCCATGGAGAAGGTGGATCCCTGTCAGACCGGCGGTCGGGGGCTCCCCGCCATTCTGTCGGTCACGGAAAAATTTCAGATTCAAGAAGGAACCGTAATCCTTGTGTTTCAAGACCGAAAAGGGTAGAGGGTATGTTGTTTCAGCTCGGGCTGCCGCGTGCGGGAATCGCATTTTTTTCGGAAAAGGATTTGTGAGGTACAATGAAGTATATCAAAGAAGCGAATGCACTGGTTTTGATACCGGAAACCGATCTGGTGGCCAGCGCGGTGGAGGATCTTCGGGATTATTTTTCAGACCGGCTGGGGGACTATCCCGAGGTCCCCACAGTGGTTCTGGACGTCACCGATGTCGATCTGGTGGATTCTCTCGGGGTCAACCTGGTCGTGGGGCTCTATCGCCAGGTGACCGGCGCCGGCAAAATCCTCGAAATCATCAACGCCGGTGAAAATTTTATGAAGGTCGCCAATTTTTTTCGGCTTCCTTCCCTTTTTTCCATTCAACCCCTGCCCGAGGGATGACCCATGCTGGACGAACACGATGATCTCCTGGATGATTTTGTCGAAGACGCCCGGGAGCACCTCCAGTCGATCGAGCCGGACCTGCTGACCCTGGAACAGAGCGGCGCCGCCACCGATCCGGAAGTGGTCAACCGTATCTTTCGGGGGGTTCACAGTATCAAGGGGGCGGCCGGGTTTTTCGGGCTCGAGAACATCGGCGCCCTCAGCCATCGAATGGAAAACCTTCTATCCCGTATCCGCGACCGGGAGATCGTTCCCACCCCGGAGATGATCGACGCCTTGTTGACCGGGCTCGATTCCCTGCGGAGGATGATGAACCGCATCGCCGCCAGCGACCAGGTCGATATCCAAAACGAGCTGAACAGCCTGGCCGCTTTTCTGGAGGAGGGCCCTCCTCAAGAGAAAGTGGCGGTGGTTCAGCTTCGGGAGGATGCCGCCGCCGAATCGGAACCGGCCCGCTTCGAGATCTCCGCCGCCGAGGTTGAGGAACTCACCTGCCGGGGATGTCGTCTTTACATGGTTCAGCTCTATTTGAACGCGGATCTGCGCGAAAAAGGAAAAACCCCCTTCGATTTCATCACCGGCATGGAATCCCTGGGCCGGTTCGTGGATGCGGTTCTGGACACCCGAAGCATCACCGGTCTGGCCGATTGCATGGAAAACGACCTCGCCTTCGACTTTCTCTTCGCCACCTCCCTGGAACCGGTATTCATCACCGAGGCCCTGGATCTGGGCTGGGACCGGGTGATCCCCATGGACCTGGAGGGCTTTTCCCCGTCCGGGGAAAAAGTCGCCCGGGTGAACCAGACCCCGCCGGATGACGAAACACCGTCTTTTCCGGCGCCGTCCGATTCAAATGAAATAGAACCGGCCGGTTCCGAACCGGATACGGAAACCGTTTCCCGGGGCCCGGCCTCGAATCCGCCTTCCCCGGAAGCCCACGCCGACGAAAAGATTCGGGTGGGGGTCAATTTCCTGAATGACCTGGTCAACCTGGCCGGAGAGATGGTCCTGGGCCGCAATCAGCTGATGCAGACCGCGCTTCCGCTGGTCAAGCACACCCCCGGCCTCAACCCGATTCTACAGCATATCAGCCGGGTCACCTCGGAGATGCAGGAAAAGATCATGCGGATGCGGATGCAGCCCATCTCGCTGGTTTTCGAGCGGTTTCACCGGGTGGTCCGGGCCTCGGCCCGAAAACTGGACAAAGAGGTGAGGCTGGTCACCGAGGGCGGCGAGGTGGATCTGGACAAGACCATCATCGAAGGGCTTTCCGATCCGCTGACCCATTTGATCCGCAATTCCGTGGACCACGGCATCGAATCCCCGGCGGAACGGGAGGCGGCCGGCAAACCCCGGCAGGGCGCCATTCATCTGAAGGCCTTTCACCAGGGCGGACAGGTCCATCTGGAGATTCTGGATGACGGCCGGGGACTGGACGGGGCTTACATCGGGCGGAAAGCGGTGGAAAAGGGGGTCATCGACCCGGCCGAGCTTCAGGAACTGAACGAAACGGAACGGCTGCGATTGATTTTCCGGCCCGGCTTTTCCACCGCCGAATCGGTTACCGATTTGAGCGGCCGCGGGGTAGGCATGGATGTGGTCCGGACCAATATCGAACAACTGGGCGGAACCGTGGAGATCGAAAGCCGCCCCGGCCGTGGAACCCGCATCCTTCTGATTCTTCCCCTGACCCTGGCCATCGTCTCCGGCCTGCTGATCCGGTCGGGAGATCATTTTTTTATTCTTCCGGAAGCGGATGTGGACGAACTGGTCCGGATTAAACCGGATGAGATTCAACACCGGATCAATCCGGTTCAGAAGACCCGGGTGCTTCGACTTCGGGAGATGCTGCTGCCCCTGGTGGACCTGAACCGGCTTCTGGTCCGCGGGAACCGGGAAACAGCAGACGAGGAGACGCCCGGCCGTGAGCTTCTGAATCGGACCGAACCGGTCCGTGTCATCGTTGTTCAGTCCGGCGGCGCCCGGTTCGGGCTGGTGGTGGACCGGATCATCAGCACCGAAGAGATCGTGGTCAAGCCGCTCCCCCGGTATCTGAAAAAGATGACCTGCTTCAGCGGGGTCACCATTCTGGGCAACGGAAAGGTGGCCCTGATTTTGGACACCGCCGGCATCATGAAAACGGCATCCATTACCGGAACGGACCTGGAGACGGCGGAGAGGGGGGCCGCCGAAGCATCCGCCGGGGAGGGCCAATCCCTTCAGACGCTGCTTATCTTCGACAACGGCGCCGAGGAGCGGTTCGCCCTGCCCCTGGAATTGATCAGCCGAATCGAGCGGTTCGAGGCCGGGGCGGTCGAACGGATTCAAGACCGGTTTTTTCTTCGGTACCACCACCGAAAGCTTCGCCTGGTTTTTCTGGAAGATCACTTGCCGATCAGCCGTCCCCAGCGGTCTTTCCAAGACCGGATCGGGGTGATCGTGCCCCGGCAGACGCAATATCCCATCGGCCTGGTCTTCCATCAGGTGATCACGACAGTGGAATCGGCGGTGGACCTGGACACCGAATCGATTCAGGCCCCCGGTCTGTTCGGGTCCACGGTTCTGGAGAATCGGATCACCCTTCTGCCGGACCTCTATCGCCTGTTCGAGCTGGCGGCGCCGGAATGGTATGCGGTGCGCACCGCCGAACCGGCGAGCTCGGATGGAAAATGCCGGGTGCTGCTGGTGGACGACATCCCTTTTTTTCGAATGGTGGAGGGCGAATACCTGCGGTCCGCCGGATATGAGGTGGTCACGGCCCGGGACGGAGAATCGGCCCTCACGGTTCTGGAGAATGAACCGGTCGACGCGGTGATTCTGGATATCGTGATGCCGGGAATGGACGGATGGGACACCATCCGGGCCATTCGGGCCGATGAGCGGTGGCGGCATCTTCCGGTGATGGCGGTGACCTCTCTTGAGGAACGGTGCCTGGCGCAAAAGGGGCTGGAAGCCGGGTTCGACGCCTGGGAGCTGAAGCTCAACAAGGCCCGGCTTCTGGAGAAACTGGCGGGGTTGACGACCAGGGAGCGAACCGGAGAAGCGGTTCGGCGGAAGGGGGTTTTATGAGCCGGCAGATCGCCGTGTTTCGACTCGGAAACCGGACCTTCGGAATGGACATCCTCCTGGTCAAGGAGGTCCATCGGCATATAATGGTGGACCCGGTTCCGGGGGCGCCCCCGCACCTGGCCGGGCTGATGAACCTGCGGGGGCGGGTGGTGACGGTCATCGATCCGGGGGTGAGTCTCGGTCTGGATCGGAAAGAAGGCGAGGATTCGCGGCAGATGTTGATTCTCAAAACCGCGGAGGAGATTCAGCCGTTTATTCGAGACGGCCGGCTGGACCGGATGGAACCGGGGGAAGATATCGTGGGGCTTTTGATCGACGGCATGGAGGATGTCCTGACGGCGGCGGAGTCGGACATGCTGCCGCCGCCGCCCCATCTGACCGAGCTTGACGGGGATCTCATCCGCGGGGTCATTAAAAGGGGGGAGGATCTGGTGATGCTTCTGGATCTTGAATTATTGCTGGATCGGGTAATGCAAGCAATCAATTGATGAGGAGGGCACACGGTGGTACAATGGTTTAAGAATATGCGGATCGGCGGGAAAATCGGCGCCGGCTTCGGCCTGATTTTTTTGATCGCCGTCGGACTCGTCCTGCTGGCGATCGACCGAATGAATTCCATCGAGGACGAATCCGAACGACTGGACAACGACTATGTGCCCGAGGTTCGGATTTCCAAGGATCTGGAGCGGAATTGTCTGCTGACCATGTACAACATGCGCGGATACGGCCTGAGCGAGGATGAACAGTACCTGAAGGAGGGTCAGACTCACCTGGCGGCGGTGAAGGAAAACCTGGCCTCGGCCCAACGCCTCTCGGCGGACCGGGAGAATCTGGTGAAACTGCGCGAGAGCGTCGACCTTATTCGAATCCGGGTATCGGAATATGAAGAGCTGGTAGGAAAGACCATCACCGAAAACCGGGCCGTTCAGAACCATCGAAACGCACTGGACGCAGCCGCTGAAACTTACATGAGCAGCGCCCAGAGCTATATCCATAATCAGTACGATCGCCTCAAATCCGACATCGCCGCCGGGGCCTCGGCCCAGCAGCTGTTTGATCGAATTCAGAAGGTTACCCTGATCGAGGACCTCATTTTCGTGGGGGGCGACATTCGCGTCCTCACCTTCAAGGCCCAGGCACTGAGAGCTCCGGCATTGATCCGCACCGGCCTTCAGCTCTTCGACCGCATCGAGGCCGATATTCAGCAGCTTCGTTCCCTGACCCGAATGGAGATGAATGAAGATTCGTTATCGGATATTGAACGGGGGGCCGGGGAATACCGCAATGCCATGCAGGACATTCTGGAGAGCCGGAATGCGCTGAGGGAATTGGGAGCGGCCCGGGATGAAACCGCCACCGGTGTGCTGGATACGGCCCACGGCATCGCCGCCCACGGCATGGACCGGGTGGTGAACGTGGCCAACCGGATCGACCGGCTGCTGGAAGACGCCGTCCGCCGAATGTCGGTTATTCTGGTGGTGACTGCGCTGGTGATGCTGGTTCTGGCCTTTTTCATTACCCGAACCATCACCCGGCCGGTTCGGCGGATCGTCGACTTTTCCCGGCAGTTCGGGGAAGGGGATCTGAGCGCGCCCATTCTGGTCGAGTCCGGGGATGAAATCGGCCAGATGGCCGAGGGCCTCAAGAGGGCCCTGGATTCGGTCCGGGCCGTC
>JAABSQ010000126.1 GCA_011390315.1 Desulfobacteraceae bacterium | reverse complement strand
ACCGCCCCTGGAGTGGCGATTCCCACCGTATCGGCGATGCGCACCCGATAGGCGCCGCCGGATCGGGCCTGTTGAATGAAGGTTTCCAGAAAATCGGGGTTTGCGCGCATGGCGTCCAGAGCCCCCACCGACACCCGGTCGAAGTCCTGTCTGGCGATTCGGACATGTGTCTCCAGCATTTCCAGTATGCGGGCCTCGTTCTTTTTCATGGAGTTGAGATGGATGGAGGAGACCGGAAAGCTGATATGGATGCTGCCGGTGCCGCACTGCGCGGCCAGCTGAATATCCCGGCGCACCGCCCGGCACCAGCAGGTGAGGCGGCAGGGCAGATTCAGATCTCTGACATCTTCAATGGCCTGGCGCTCGGTGCGGCCCATGGCCGGGGCGCCGACCTCCAGTTCGTCGATGCCGGCCTCGGCCAGCATTTCGGCGATGGTCAGTTTTTCCTGATGACTGAACACCACCCCCGGGGCCTGTTCCCCGTCCCGAAGGGTGGTATCGCTGATCCAAATGCGTTTGCTCTGATGCGGAACCATGGCTTTCTCCCTGCTGAATCACTCTTTTGCACTGTAGGTGCGAACCGATATCAGTCGGTTCAGGTCATAATGGGTGTTGATGTTTTCGGCGTCGGCATTCGGGCGGTGACGAAATCACGAATCCTTTCTCCGAGGGCCAGCATCTCTTCGATATCTTTTTCCTCGGGTATATCCCGGCTGTAGGTGTTGATGCAGCATATTTCCTGAAACCGGTCCATGCGGATAATTCGGTCGCAGAGGTCGTCCTCGATCGAATCGACCCGTTTGAGGGCATCCATCAGATCCCCCAGGGTATGATTGTCGGGCAGGTTTTTTCGGTACAGCAAATATCCCATGATGTATTTTTCCATGGACATCGCGATCAGGTTGTACAAAATATCCGGCGTAAACACTTTTCGTCGTTTACGGACGGCGTTAACGGCCGTTGCCAGAAATTGAGCCCCTTCGTCGGTAAACCGGGTCCACTCCTGTTTATGCTTGAATACGTCTGTCATGCTTTTATCCTCGTATCAGTTGCCGGAGTTGTGCTCGTGATCAGTTCCAGAGTTGAAATTTGCAAAGCGTGTGCCAGTGTTGGAGAATCAAGGAGCACCTGTAGTTATGGGGATCTCGATCGATGCTCAGGGAGATCGGGAGTTACATTTTCGTAATGGATACCGTTGTTATATTCAAAAATGTATTTTTTAAAAACCGAGATTTTCCGGGAAAGGACCGAAAGCGGATGATCATTGAGTTTCGAAAGCGATTGGGATACCCTTATGGCCGTTGGTAAGGCCGACGCTGTTTGAGGATCTGTTTTCGGGATGGTGATGGAGCCATCGATAAACCACCAATTTTCGGAGGACATACCTATGAAATTTGAATTCACCACCGCCGACCGCATCCTGTTCGGACCGGGAACCCTCAGCCAAGTGGCCTCGGCGGCGGCCGAAATGGGAGAACGGGTCCTGCTGGTGGTCGGCCGCGATACCCGGCGGGCGGCTTCCCTGGTCGAGGATCTGGAATCCCGCGGCATCACCGTTTCGATGTTCAGCGTCCATGGAGAGCCGACCACGGAAACGGCGGCGGCCGGTCTGGAGATCGCCCGAAATTCCCTCAGCACTTTGGTGATCGGGATGGGCGGCGGCGCCGTGATCGATGCCGGAAAGGTGATCGCCGCCCTTTTGACCAACACGGAGGATATGATGACCTATCTGGAGGTGATCGGCGAGGGAAAGCCGATTCAGGTGCGGCCCGCTCCTTATATCGCGGTGCCCACCACTGCGGGGACCGGGGCCGAGGTGACCCGAAACGCGGTTCTGGGGTCGCCGGAGCACCGGGTCAAGGTGAGCATGCGAAGCCCGTTGATGCTGCCCCGGCTGGCGGTGGTCGACCCGGAACTTACCTGTTCCCTGACGCCGGAAATCACCGCCTCCACCGGTTTGGACGCCCTGACCCAGCTTCTGGAAGCCTTTGTCTCCTGTGAGGCCAATCCTCTGACCGACGGGATCTGCAGGGAAGGATTGGTCCGGGCGGGTCGATCCCTTCCCCGGGCGTTTCGAAACGGAGACGACGCCGAGGCCCGGGAAGAGATGTGTCTGGCGAGTCTCTTCGGCGGCCTTGCGCTGGCCAATGCGAAACTGGGGGCGGTTCACGGGCTGGCCGCGCCGCTGGGAGGGATGTATTCCGCCCCTCACGGGGTGGTCTGCGCGCGTCTGCTGCCCCATGTCATGGCCGCCAATGTGGAAGCCTTGCGGCGGGAAGGGGACGCGGCCGGCGCAGCCCGGTTCGATGAGGCGGCCAGGCTGTTGACCGGCAACCCGTCGGCCCGGGCCGAGGAGGGCGTCGCATGGGTGGAGGCGCTGTGCCGGGAGTTGAATGTGGTTCCTTTATCGACCTTCGGGATTCTGCCGGAGGCGTTTCCGGAGCTGATTTCCAAATCCCGTCGGGCCAGCAGCATGAAGGGCAACCCGGTTGTGCTGACGGAGTACGAATTGACCCGGATATTGGAGCGGGCTGTGGTTCCGTCTTGACGGAGAGGGGTAAAAGCCGTACAGTGATCGAACCGAAGGGAATCCATACCGGCGTCGTTTGGATCGACAAGATTATAATACGGATTTACGCTTTTGTTTAACGGAGCGAAAATCGCCACAGGAAAAGGTTCTGCCATGAAGCCCCGTACCGCCATTCGAGATCCCAAAGCCGAACTCAAATCCAAAGTCTTCTGTATACTGGGCGACAAACGGGTCTACCGTTCCAAATCCCCCGCCATGTTCAATGCGGTGCTGAAGCAGTCGGGCATCGACGGCATGTATGTGCCGTTCATGGTGGAGCCGGGCCGAATCGGCGAAGCGGTTCGCAGCCTGAAGATTCTGAACATCGCCGGCGCCAATATTACTCTCCCCTATAAGGAGGCGGTGCTGCCGCACATCAATGTGCTGTCGGAGGGGGCCAACATCATCGGCGCCATCAATACGGTGGCCCGGGACGGCGAGGTGCTCAAAGGGTACAACACCAACGCCATCGGGTTTATGGACGCCCTGGAGGAGGCCGAATTCGAAACCACCGGCAAGACCGCCCTGGTCTTCGGCAACGGCGGGGCGGCCCGGGCGGTGGTTTTCATGCTCAACTGGCTGCGGGCCGGCACCATCTATGTGGCGGGCCGCAGTGTGGAAAAAGCGATGCGGGTGGTCACCCGAATTCGAGGGGAAGCCGTTTCACTAGACTCCCTGGCCGAGCACGCCCTTCAGGCCCATATCGTGGTGAATGCGACTTCCGTATCCGGAACCGCCGAAGCCACGGAACTGGCGCTGATGGTTCAGAAGCTTCAACTCCCCGACTGCGAACTGGTGATCGATCTCAACTACGGCCGCAGTCAGAATTTCTGGGAAGACATGGCCATCGCCAAAGACATCCCCTTTATGGACGGGCTTTCCATTCTCGCCAACCAGGCCCGCCGCAGCTTCGCTCTCTGGACCGGGGTCGACGTGGATCCCAAAGAATTTTTAAAGGCCCTGGACGAGGTCGCCCCCGGAAACGACGGAAGCTGATCCGCGGCTGCGGGAAGTTTTTCCGGCCTTCTCACCCCCGCCCCACCCTCGACGGACAAAAACGGTGGCTGAAAAAGAAAACCACGACAACGCGGCGCTGACCGTCATCACCACCCACGTCAACGCCGATTATGATGCACTGGCCTGCATGCTGGCGGCCCAGAAACTCTACCCCGAGGCCCTGGTCGTTTTTCCCGGGTCCCACGAAAAGACCCTTCGGAATTTCTTTATTCAGTCGATGATCTACCTGTTCAATCTGGAGGAGATCAAGGAGATCGATTTTTCTCGAATTCGGAGGCTGGTGCTGGTGGATACCCGTCAGCCGGACCGGATCGGCAATTTTGCAGCCCTCCTGGACCGGGACGATCTGGAGATTCACATCTATGACCACCATTCTCCGCTCACCGGAGACATACGGGGCGATGTCGAAGTGGTGGAAGCCACCGGTGCGGCCATCAGCATTCTCACCGGGATCATTCGGGAGCGGGGGATCGCCATTTCCGAGGAAGAGGCCACCATTATGTGCCTGGGGTTGTACGAGGACACCGGGTCCTTCACCTTCACCTCGACCACCGAAAAGGATTTTCTGACCGCCGCCTACCTGTTGTCCAAAGGGGCCAAGCTGGACATCATTTCCAATCTCACCGCCCGGGAGATGAGTTTCGAACAGGTGGGGGTCTTGAACGACATGCTTCAGGCGGTTTCCCGGTACCATATCAAAGGGGTGGAGGTGGCGGTCACCACGGTGACCACCGAAAAATACGTGCCCGATTTCGCCTTTCTGGTCCACAAGATGATGCGGATGGAAAACCTGAGCGCCTTTTTCGCCATCGCCCGCATGGCCAACAAGGTGTATCTGGTGGCTCGAAGCCGAAGCCCGGAGGTGGATGTGGGGGCCATCGTCAGCAAAATGGGCGGGGGCGGGCACCCGTATGCGGCCGCCGCCACCGTCCGCGACAAAACCCTGTTTCAGGCGGAGCAGGAACTCCTCAAGATTCTGTATCAGGATGTCCGGTCCAGCAAACGGGCCAAAGACCTGATGTCCTCTCCGGCCATTCGGGCCGATGCCGCAACCACCCTGGAGGAGGCCCGAAACCTGGTCACCCGGTACAACATCAACGCCCTTCTGGTCACCGAGCGCCGAGAGGGCAGGGAGGTGCTTCTGGGGTACATCTCCCGGCAGGTGATCTCCAAGGCCCTCTACCTCAAGCTCCACGACACCTCGGTTCAGGAATACACCTCCACCGAACTGGGGACGGTGGGGCCTGAATCGGAGCTGCCGGAGATTCAGGACAAGATCATCGAAAACAAGCAGCGGATTCTCCCGGTGGTGGAAGGGGACCGGATTCTGGGGGTGATCACCCGCACCGATCTTCTCAATGTGCTGGTGCAGCAATCCGATTTTACCGCCCGGCATCAGATCAACCCCTATGAGGACACCATCAACGCCCGAACCCGGTCCATCCACCGGTTGATGAAAGAGCGGCTGTCGGATTCGCTGCTGGATCTGCTTCGGTCCGCCGGGAAGGTGGCCGACGAACTCGATTACGGGGCGTATGTGGTGGGCGGGTTCGTGCGGGACCTCTTTTTGTACCGGCCCAACGAAGATGTCGACATCGTGGTGGAGGGCAGCGGCATCGAATTCGCCAAGACATTCGCCCGAAGCCGGGAGGGGCGGGTCCATGCCTATGAGAAATTCGGCACTGCCGTGGTGATTTTTCCGGACGGATTCAAAATCGACATCGCCACCGCCCGCATGGAATATTACCGGTTTCCGGCGGATTTGCCCACCGTGGAAATGAGTTCCATCAAGCTCGACCTGTTTCGACGGGATTTTACCATCAATACCCTGGCCATTCAGCTCAATTCCCAACGGTTCGGCACCCTCATCGATTTCTTTTCGGCCCAGAAGGATATCAAGGAGAAGACCATCCGCATTCTTCACAACCTCAGTTTCGTGGAAGACCCGACCCGGGTCTTTCGGGCCATTCGATTCGAGCAGAGGTTCGGCTTCACCATCGGCAAACTCACGGCCGGATTGATCAAGAACGCCGTCAAAATGGATTTTTTCAAGAAACTGAGCGGACGGCGGACCTTCAATGAGTTGCGGCAGATTCTGGAAGAGGAGAATCCCCTGCCGGCCATTCAGCGGCTTCAGGATTTCGATCTCTTGAAAATGATCCACCCGGAACTCCAGATGGAAAAAAAGATGATTTCCGATTTCAAATCGGTCAAAAAGGTGCTCTCCTGGCACGACCTGCTTTTTCTCGATGAGCCGTATCTGCGCTGGGCGGTCTATTTTATGGTGTTGATTCGAGGTTTCAAAGCCGATGTGTCCCGGGAGATTTGCGAGAAATTTGAATTGGCGCCCCGGCATCAGGATATTCTCCTGAAGGAACGGTTACAGGCGGAGCAATGCCTGTTCCGGCTCGGCGGTATGCTGCCGGCCCAAAACAGCCGGATCCATGAGGCGCTCTCGGGATTTCGGGTGGAGCTGCTGCTCTACATGATGGCGGTGACCCGAAAAGAGATGGTCAAAAAGGCGATCTCCCTCTTTTTTACCCAGCTGCGGCAGACCCGTATTTCGGTGACCGGCAAGGACCTGAAGCGCGCCGGCATCGAGCCGGGCCCTATCTACCGGGAAATTATGGACGCCATCCTCAAGGCCAGACTCAACGGAACGGTGCATACCCGGGACGAAGAACTCAATTTTGTACGAAGTTATGTGAGCTGATTGCTTTTTCCGTCGGAATTGGGTATTGAATGGCCGGAATTTTACATACCTTCAGCGTTAGGAGATTACGTTACATGGCGGATAAAAAACGAATTTTAAGCGGCATGCGTCCCACCGGACCGCTCCACCTGGGGAACCTGCACGGGGCTCTGGCCAACTGGATCCGCATGCAGGAAGAATATGACTGTTTTTTCTTTATTGCAGACTGGCATGCCCTCACCAGCGGATATGAAGAGACCGGCCGTATCACCGATTATGTCAAAAAGATGATGATCGACTGGTTGAGCGTCGGGTTGTCTCCGGAAAAATCCACCCTCTTCGTTCAGTCCCACATCAAGGAGCATGCCGAGCTGTTTCTGCTTCTGTCGATGATTACCCCGGTGCCCTGGCTGGAGCGCAATCCCACCTACAAGGAACAGATCGTTCAGATGTCCAACAAGGACCTGTCCACCTTCGGGTTTCTCGGATATCCGGTGCTTCAGGCCGCCGACATCATCATCTATAAGGCCAACGGGGTTCCGGTGGGCATCGACCAAGTGCCCCATGTGGAGATCACCCGGGAGATCGCCCGCCGCTTCAACTATCTATACGGGCATGTGTTTCCGGAACCCGAGGCCATCCTGACCAAGACCTCCAAGGTGCTCGGGTGGGACCGGCGCAAGATGTCCAAAAGCTATGACAATGCCATCTACCTCTCGGACAGCCCCGAGGTTATTCGGGAGAAAGTTTCCAAATTCATCACCGATCCCGATCGAAAACGGCGAAAAGACCCGGGAAATCCGGATATCTGCAATGTCTTCGATTTTCATAAGCTCTATTCTCCCGAAGAAATGATTCAGGCGGTGGACCACCAGTGCCGGCATGCGGAGATCGGCTGTGTGGAAGACAAAAAACAGATGGCCGAAAATCTGATCGCCTCCCTCGAACCGATTCGGGAGAAGCGGCGGTATTATGAAGAACGCCCCCGGGAGGTGGCCGACATCATCATCACCGGCGGCAACAAGGCCCGGGAGGTGGCGCGGCAGACCCTGGAGGAGGTGCGGGCCGCCATCCGCATATGATCCCGTCGCGGTACGAGGTACGGGTCGAAAACGTCTTCGAGGGCCCCATGGACCTGCTGGTCTATCTCATCAAAAAGCATGAGGTGGACATCTACGACATCCCCATCGCCATGATCACCGATCAGTACCTCGGCTATCTGGAATGGATGAAGGCCATGAATATCGATTACGCCGGGGATTTTCTCCTGATGGCCGCCACCCTGGCCCAGATCAAGTCCCGAATGCTGCTCCCGGTTCATCAGGATGAGGAGGATGCGGAAGATCCCCGCATGGAGATCGCCCGTCCGCTTCTGGAATACCTGCGGATGAAGGAGGCGGCCGATCGGCTGGGCGAGCGGCCGATGCTGGGAGACGACCTCTTTCTCCGCCGGCCCGACCCGTCGGAACTGACCGTCGAGCGCTCCGAAGAGGTGATCCAGGTCAGCCTTTTCGAACTCATCGACGCCTTTCAACGGATTCTGGACCGGGTGGCCGGAGATGCCGGAATGGAGTTCACGCCGGAGCGGTTTACCATTCGGGACAAGATCGCCGAAATCGTGGAACTGCTGGAAGCGCGGAATTCAGTCAC
>JAABSQ010000125.1 GCA_011390315.1 Desulfobacteraceae bacterium | reverse complement strand
AGACCGGTTCGAATATCGCCCGATTTGGTTCTGATCTTAAGTTCAACGTTTCTCACGTAGCCCTGTCTCTGGAATTGTTCCATCAGTTCGGAGCGCCGACCGGATGAGTACCAGGCGCCCAATTCCCGGGATGTCTTGCCGATCGCCTCTTCTTTGCTGTAACCGATGAACTCGGTAAAGGCGTGATTGACCTCCACATACCTCCCTTCTTCCATGGTGGTGATGATGAGAATGGCCGGGCTCGACAGGAATGCGGCGCTGAATTTCTGTTCGCTTTCCTTTAACTTTTCTTCTACTTGCTTTCGCTCAGTAATATCCAGCCTGATTCCGCCGAGATATTTGTTCCCGGAGGCATTCCTGAAGGGAATCTTGTGAACCTGGAACAACCGGTTTTCTCCCGAGGGAGTCACCACTTCTTCGACATACTCCAAGGGATGGTCCTGTTCCAGAACCCGCAGGTCGTTTTGTCGAAATAGCGCCGCCGTCTCGGGCGGCAGCACCTCCTCAACGGTTTTTCCCAGCCAGTCTTCGGCGGAAACGCCGAAAGAGTCTCTATGCTTTCGGCTCAGATAGACATACCGCCCGTCTTCATCCTTGATCCAGGATAGCGTGGGGCTGTAATCCATAAACAGGCGGAACCGTTCTTCGCTGTCGCGCAGGGCCTCCTCCGCCTGCTTTCGTTCGATAATGCGGCCGATCCGTTCCGCAAGTGATTCGATCAGCAACCGCTCCTCTTCCAAAAAAGGACCTTCATCGGCGGAAGGATGTGATTCCGGGTAGCCGACCTGGACCCTCCCGACCCGTTCGTCGAGAACGTGAAGGTCGGCGGAAAGAACGGCTTCGCACGATCCCCAATCACCGGTTTCGAACACCCGGTCTCCCCAACGAATGCGGCCGACCGCACTCTCGGGAAACCGCATGGCGGCCGGAAGCAGGGCCGCCGCCTGTTCCAGAACACCCTCGATGGCGATGCTCTTTTGTTCGACGATTCGGGCGAGTTCGTAAAGACATTTCAGCTCTTTGATCCGTTCTCCCAATTTCCTGCCCGCGCGCAGCGTCTCCAATTCGGCCTCGGCCCGGCGGCATCGGTTTTCCAGTTCTTCGTAGGTCGGCTTAACTTTTTTCATAATGGTTTTCTCCCGGAATCTATCTATTTCTGACTTGGATTCGGGGAAAAGTCAATCGTTTCCGGTAGTCTGAATCGCGGATGATCACTGATACTTCGGATAAACGGGTGATCGAAACCCCTGTATCTGCGGGATTGGGTGATAAGTTTATTGGTTTTTCCCAAAAATGAGCGGCCGAAACGGTGATCATGGCCGAAAAAGCCCGCTGAAGCGGACTCGGATACTGGGGGGGAGGAGATTCGAGAGCGGTGGGAGCGCCCTTCAGGGTGCTTTTCGGGAATGAGCCGGGGGATTCATTCCCCCGGCGGCGGGAACGGTATAATTTTTTCGACAAACCGCCTTAGATATTGTTCCTTGTGACTCCTTGCCGCCATTGACCACAAACGAATCTCTTTCGCCTACGGATTCTTCAATTGCGATTAGAGAATATATGGGGGAAACCCCTTTCACCAGTTGGGTTGAAAATACCGGGTTCGGATACTTCATTTCTTGAGGCACTCACGGCAGATACCGGGAAAAAACACCC
Source organism: Desulfobacteraceae bacterium (assembly GCA_011390315.1). Taxonomy (GTDB): domain Bacteria; phylum Desulfobacterota; class Desulfobacteria; order Desulfobacterales; family Desulfococcaceae; genus JAABSQ01. The sequence continues at coordinate 6,292 of JAABSQ010000125.1, read as the reverse complement.
AAGTTCAGGCGGATGCATTCGGTCTGAAATGGCTGGAAAACTTTCGCAGATAACTGGAACATGGAAGGAATGTTGGGACTTGCCCCATTCATGGGGTTACCCCCAATGCATGCCAGTAAGGTCTGAATCCCGATTCTGCAATATTCGCAATAAGCATCAAAAATGGCTCATAATCATTTTTCGTATGGGCTGTATCCAGAGTCTCGTAATATTCCAACCGCTTTTCCACAGGAAGAACAACCGGCGGGAACCCACTTTTCAAAAGCTCCAGGTTCATCAGCAGTCGTGATGTTCTGCCATTGCCGTCCATAAAAGGATGGATTTCCACAAAATCAGCATGAACACGGGCAGCCCGTTCCACCGGATGGTAAGAATTCCCATCTGTTTGATGCCAGTTGATAAAACTTTGCATGTCACTTTCCACATGCAGGGCATCGGGCGGAACATCATCGGCGCCTGAGATGATGACATTTGTTTTTCTATAAACACCCGCATTCTTGTCATCAATATTTTTCAGGATCAATTGGTGAATCGATTTAATCTGCCATTCAGAAAGAGGATCATTTTTATTGACCAGATCTTCAACGAAAAAAATGGCTTCCCTGTGGTTGATCACTTCAAAGTGCTCCCGCATGGTTTTCCCGCCAATGGTGATACCTTCCAACGCGACCTTGGTTTCTTTCAGGGTAAGCGTATTGCCTTCAATGGCATTGGAATGGTAAGTCCAGCGAAGTACCAGGTCCTCATGAAGGTTGTTCACAATTTCAGGCGGCAGAGGACGGAAGGAATCAAGCTTCTGTTTTAGTGTATCAAGCTTATTGAGATTTATCATTTTCAGAGTCTCCTACTTTTTAACCACGGAAAGGACCTTGCCAAAGCCTCGAAAAGGCTCAAGCAAACCATCCTTGCCTGCCTTGCGCCTTCAATCCTGTTCCGGCCTCTCCGTTCACGAACGGATATCAGTAGGCTCGCTCTTGCCCAGGACATTTTCCAGAGCGGTTTTCAGGGTCTGCATTCGATAGGGTTTTTGAAGGAAACCGACAAACCCCTCCTCGCCGTAGCGGGATTTGAGTTCGGCCTCGCTGTATCCGCTGGACAGGATCACGCGGACATCCGGGTCCAGGCGGCGAAGCTCGTGCAGGACCTCCAGCCCGTTCATGTCGTCCATCTTGAGGTCGCAGAGGACGAGGTCGATCTTCACGGCTTTTTCCCGGAAGATGCCGACCGCCTCCGGTCCGCCGCCTGCGGAGATCACTGAATATCCCATCCGTTCGAGCATTTGCCGGATCATGGTTCGGACCGGTTCTTCGTCGTCCACCAGGAGGACGACCTCTTTCCCGGTCGGGGTTTGTACCGGTGCCGGGGTTGGTGCCGGTGTCGGCGGCTGCGGGCGGGGTTCTTCCGCCATCTGAGTTTCCGGCAGTGCCGGAAACAGCACTCGAACGGCGGTCCCTCGTTCGGGTTCGGAATCGATGCGGATAAACCCTTTGTGGCCCCGCACGATTCCCAGAACTGCGGCCAGCCCCAGGCCGCGTCCCTGAAATTTAGTGGAATAAAAGGGTTCGAACAGACGCTTTCGGGTTTCCGGGTCCATACCGGACCCTGTGTCTTCCACCTCCAGAAATACGAACCGGCCCGCCGTGAAGGGGTCTTGGTACGCCAACCAGATATCCGATTCGGTCTTCGAGAGATAGGCCGAATCGCAGTCGGCCACGCCGGTGGACAGGGTGACAGCCCCGTCGGCATCGGGCTCATAGGATTCCGCGGCATTCAGAATCAGGTTCATCAGAATTTGTCGAATCTGGGATTCATCCGCCTCGATCTTCGCCAGGGGCCGTTCGAGCCGCAGGTCCAGGAAAACCGGTCCTGGAACGGCCGCATGGAGCAGTTCGAAAATGCTTTCGATGAGCTTGTTGAGATCCACCGGCTTGACGATGAAACGCCCCTTTCCCGAAAACGTGAGCATCTGGCGAATGAGGGCCGCGGCCCGCTGCCCCGCATTCAGGGTTTCCTCCAACCGGTTCCGGGCTGTCGGATTTCCGGAAACGGTGTCTTTGACCAGCTCGACATTGCCCAGCATGGTCATCAGGATATTGTTGAAATCGTGAGCGATGCCCCCGGCCAGAACCCCGAGGCTTTCCAGCCGCTGAACCGTCTGGAGGTGTTTTTCCATCCGCAGGCGTTCCTCCTGGACCTGTTTTCGCTCGGTGATATCCCGGGTGACCGCGACGATTTCCCGGACGGCGCCCGTCTGGGGATTCCGAATGGTTTTGCTGGTGGTTTCCACCCAGATAAAATGGCCTTGTTTGTGTCGAATCCGGTAAGTGACGGTGAAAATGATCCGCTGGTTTATGATGGTCTGGTGGCTGTTTCGGACCTGATCCAGATCTTCCGGATGGTTTAATTCGTAGGCGTTTCGTCCGATCAGTTCTTCGGGTTCGTAGCCGAGCAGAATGCGGCAGGCGGGCGAGGCGTAAAGATAGATTCCGTCCGGATCATGCCTGCTGATCATGTCGGTGGCATGGTCCGCCAGAAGCCGGTACTGTTTTTCGCTGGCCGCCAACCGCCGTTCGATGCGATGCCGGCGCACCGTATTCACCAGAAGGGCGGCGGTGAAGGAAAGAAGGGCGACCAGGCCGCCGATTCCCCAGGCAATGGGGATTCGATGCCGCTCCCAAAAAGAGGTCGGTTCGAACAGGATGAGACTGTCCGCCGGCAGACGGGATGGGGAGATGCCGAACCGCTTGAGTTGGCGGTAATCGAACATAAAGCGGTTGGAGCTTTCCACGGTCACCGGCGCCTGCTCTACCGATGCACCCGCCAGCAGGCGCAGGGCCTTTTCGGCGGTGGACCGCCCGTGGATTTCGGCGGACAGGAGCTTGCCGCCGAGAATGCCGTACCCGAGGTAGGCATCGGCATGGGAATAGACCGGCGCCGGGGATGCTTCGGAAATCCGGGGAACGATGTAATCCAGGGCCAGCGGGGTATCGAATCGGTCCCGAAAGAAGCCGAGAAAATAGACTGCGGAATCCGGCGGCAGGTTCCGAAGGAAGGACAGCAGTTCCGCTTCGCTGATCCCGAGGCCGGGATTGCGTCCGTTGTCCGGATAGATGAAGGTGATTCGGTCGGCATATCGGGGCGCCAAAGCGGCGATGGTCTGACGATCCGCTATACCCGAGGTGGTTCGGTCGTGGATAAAGGCGATCCGGGTCGCATTCGGCTGCATCTTGAGGATCAGGTCGATGGTGGCGGCCAGATCGAGACGTTCCACCACCCCGGTGTAGCCGACCCGGTCTTTCAGAATCCCGGGGTCGTACTCATTCACATTGAGACCGCAGAAGACCACCGGCACGCCGGGAAAGAGGGTGTTCCGATACTGAAAGAGAAAGGCCAGGGCATCGTCGTCGCAGGAGAGGATCAGGTCGGGCCGCCACCGGTCGTATTTGGGGGCGTACACATGGGCCAGATGCTCGAATAAAAGGCGGCCGGGGTGGCGCTTGGCATCCAGGTACTCCACGGAGAGTTCAATATCCAAAGACGCCTTTTCGAAGGTAGCATCGAATGCCCGCTGCAAAGCGTCGGTCCAGGAAAATCCCTGATGGTAGGAATGGAGCACCAGCACTCGGTCCGGTTCCGGGCTGTCGGCCCGAACGGCAACAGGAAAACAGACCCCGCATTCGAGCAGAAGGAACAAGAGGATGAAGCCCCGGAGTCGTGCCGGGAAGGCAGGTTTTTTTCGAGCATTTTCCCGGCGGTTATCCCGGCCGGTCTTGAGGTCCCCCTGAGATAATTGATGTTTGCATATGTCCATGCCTCTGCCCCCCCGGACACCGATGTGAATAGCGCGGCTAACACTTGAACCTTATATGAAGTGAAATTGAAAAGCAACCCGGCCGAAGGCGGCGGCCAGGGTAAAAAAAGGGAATGGTGACCGTACCCATCTCGATCCGAATAATGCTTCCGAACCCATTCCCGGCGGATGCTGTGGGAGGGGTCGGCGGTGGACGGGTGTCAGCCCTCCTGCTTTTCATCCAGGACCTTGCGGACCAGGCGGGCCAGGTCGGATTTGACGATCGGCTTCATGAGAAAGCCGCGGATGCCCAGCGAACGGGCGATCTCCGGGTCGATTTTTTCGCTGAACCCGGTGCAGATGATGATCGGCAGATCGGGGCGGACGGCGATCAGCTCCCGGCTCAATCGATCCCCGGGCAGATGGGGCATGGACACGTCGGTGATGACCAGATCATAGCCATCGGGATCGGCCTTGAAGGCTTCCAATGCATCGAGACTGTCGGTTTTGCCCGTCACCTCATACCCGAGCCGTTCCAGCATCTGGGTGACCAGCCCAACGATGGGGGCTTCATCGTCCACCATCAGCACCCGCTCCGTACCGGTGGGCAAGGGTTCCGCCGGGGCCGCCGACGCTGTTCGGGAAGGGGGTTTCACCACCGGCAGGTAGACATCGAATTCGGCGCCGGCGCCGCGATCGCTGCTCACTCGAATCTCTCCGCCGTGCTCCTTGACGATGCCGTAGACCACCGACAGGCCGAGCCCGGTCCCCTTTCCCTTTTTCTTGGTGGTGAAGTAAGGCTCGAAGATTTTTTCCATCAGGGCCGGTTCGATGCCGCAGCCGGTATCGGAAACGGTCAGCCGGAGGTATCGCCCCGGGCGAAGCGGGGCGCCGGTCATCTCTGCCGGGTTCTGACCGATCTCTCGAAGCCGCACCGATATCCGCCCCCCTTCCGGTTCCACGGCGTGGTAGGCGTTGGTGATGAGGTTCATGGCGATCTGATGCACCTGGGTGGGATCGGCCAGCACCGGGCCGCAGTCTTTTTGGATATCCTGAAGGATGTCGATATAAGTGGGGATGGTGGCGCGGCTCAGTTTGAGCACCTCTTTCAGAATCGCCTGAACCTCGATGGGCGATTTTTTATGGTCGGTCTGCCGGCTGAAAGAGAGAATCTGATTGGTCAATTCACCGGCCCGGCGGGCCGCCTTGTAGATTTCGCCCGCGCTGTCGCGGTTCGGGTCGCCGGGAGGCAGGTCTTCCAGCAGCATTTCGGAAATGCCCAGAATGGGAAACAGCAGGTTGTTGAAGTCATGGGCGATGCCGCCGGCCAGGGCCCCGATGGCCTCCATCTTCTGGGCCTGGCGAAGCCGGTCTTCCATCTGTTTGCGATCGGTCAGGTCCCGGATCACCGAAATCCAGCCGGTGCGCTCGCCGACCTCGTTGGTCAATTCCAGTACCGTGTGCTCGGAGGGAAAGACGGCGCCGTCTTTTCGTTTCATGGAAAACGGCATATCCTTGAGAACGCCCCCGGATCTTATGCGCTGGAAAAGTGTTTCCCGAAATGCTCCCAAGCGGCTTTCATCCACATGCAGACGGCGGACGGTTCGGCCGATGAGTTCCCGGGGTTCATACCCGAAAATACGGGTGACCGCCGTATTGCAGTCGATGATGCGGGCCGGGATTTCGGCATCGAGCACGAAAATGGCATCCAACTGGCTGTTGAAGACCTTCTGAAACCGCTCGGTGGACTCCCGCAGGGCATTCTCGGCCTGTTTGCGGTCGGAGATGTCCCGGGCCGCGGTATGCATGTAAGCGTTGTCGCCGATCACCACCCGCTGGTTGTTGAATTCGGTATCGATTTTCCGCCCGTCTTTTCGAAGGATCGGGGCTTCGCTGACGATCGCCTCCCCGGCCAGGATACGGCCGTGGAATTTTCGGAATACATCCAGGTCGATCTCTTCATGCAGATCCGGAATCCGCATGGTCAGCAGTTCCGGTTTGTCGTATCCGGTCAGCCGGCTGGCGGCATCGTTCACCTCCACCAACCGGGCGGATGCATCACTGATGAAGACCGCATCCCGTGATCCGTTGAACAGGGTCTCATGCCAGGCCAATGCTTCGGACAGCCGATCTTCCGCCCGCTTGCGCTCGGCGACTTCGACTTCAAGCCGGCGGACGTTTTTCTGGAGTGCCTGCGTACGTTTCAGAACCAGGTTTTCCAGCACCGCCTGATGGTTCAGCAGTTCCGTCTTCTGGCGATTGTTTTCGATCACCAGGGCCATGATGTTGAGGGTGTTTTCGATGTAGGGCGCGAGGTTGTCGAAACAGGGTTCCGGATGCTCGATCAGAAGAATCCCGTAGAGTTTGAGGGCGGTTTCGATCCTCAGCCAACGGGCCTGAAACCGGTCCCGGAACCGGGATTCAAAGGCGGTTCGTTCATCGGCGGTAAAGCGGCCGTCGGAAAGTATTCGAAACAGCCGCCGGCAATCTTCTTTCGCAAAC
>JAABSQ010000124.1 GCA_011390315.1 Desulfobacteraceae bacterium | reverse complement strand
TATGCCAAAATCAACTTCAATTTCGGCCCCACCCTGCTGGCCTGGATGGAGTCCAAGGCCCCCAATATCTATGCCGCCATTCTGGAGGCGGACCGGCAGAGCCTCGACCGCTGCGACGGCCACGGTTCGGCCATCGCCCAGGCGTATAATCACATGATCATGCCCCTGGCCAACCGCCGGGACAAGGAAACCCAGGTGATCTGGGGAATCCGGGATTTCGAAAAACGGTTCAACCGCTTTCCCGAGGGGATGTGGCTGCCGGAGACCGCCGTGGACCTGGAGAGCCTCGAGGTATTGGCCGAACACGGGATTCAATACACCATTCTGGCCCCCTATCAGGCCGGGCGGGTCCGCCCCCTCAACGAAGCGGATGCCCAGTGGCGGAATATCGAGGGCGGGGATATCGATATCTCCCGACCCTATCTTCAGAAACTCCCCTCGGGCCGAAAGATCACCCTCTTTTTCTATGACGGCCCCATCTCCCGGGCGGTGGCCTTCGAGGGCATTCTGAGCAGCGGAGAAACCTTTGCCGGACGGATCATGGACGGTTTTTCCGAAGACCGGGAAGGACCGCAGCTGGCCCACATCGCCACCGACGGAGAGAGCTACGGCCATCACCACGCTCACGGCGACATGGCCCTGGCCTATGCCCTGCACCACATTGAAGAAAACAATCTGGCCGCCCTCACCAACTACGGCGCCTTTTTGGCCGGGCACCCCCCCGCCGACGAGGTGGAGATCCATGAAAACACCGCCTGGAGCTGTGCCCACGGAATCGAACGGTGGCGAAGCGACTGCGGATGCAGTTCCGGCGGAAACCCGGGATGGAATCAGGCCTGGCGGGCCCCCCTTCGGGAGGCCCTGGACTGGCTTCGGGATGTGCTGGCCGCCGGCTTTGAGAAGAAATCCGCAGCCCTGTTGAAAGACCCGTGGGAAGCCCGAAACGGGTATATCGACATCATTCTGGACCGGTCCCCGGAAAACCTGGAGCGGTTCCTGAAAAACCATGCCGCCGCCGATGTGACCGAGGCGGATAAGATCACCATCCTCAAACTCCTGGAGATTCAACGGCAGACCCTGCTCATGTATACCAGCTGCGGGTGGTTTTTCGATGAAATCTCCGGCATCGAGACGGTCCAGGTCATCCAGTATGCGGGCCGGGCCATTCAACTGGGGGAACAGTTTTACGGCGAAGCCCTCAAACCGGGTTTTCTGAAGATTCTGGAAAAGGCCGACAGCAATATCCCCGATCACCGCAACGGAAAGGTGATTTTTGAGAAATTCGTGGAACCGGCCATGGTGGATCTGAAAAAGGTGGGCGCCCACTACGCCATCAGCTCTCTGTTCGAAGATTACGCCGATCATCCGACGGTGTTCTGCTACCGGGTCGACCGGCAGGACTATCAGATCGCGGAAGCCGGCCTGGCCAAGCTGGCCGCCGGGGTCGTGACCATCACCTCGGAAATCACCCGGGAATCGGAGCAGATCGATTTCGGGGTGCTCCATTTAGGGGATCACAATGTCAGCTGCGGCATCCGCAATCATCAGGGCGACGAACACTACCGGCAGTTCAAGGATGAGGTCTTCGGAATCTTTGAACGGGCCGATTTTCCCTCGACCTTTCGGGCGCTGGACAAACACCTGCCGGCCCATAAATTTTCTCTGACCTCGCTGTTTCACGATGAGCAGCGCAAAGTGCTCGATCTGGTGCTGGCCTCCAACCTGGAAGCCACCGAGTCCACCTATCGCCAGATCTACAATGCCAATGCGCCCCTGATGCGGTTTTTGACCCTGTCTCACAGCCCCATCCCCAAAGCCCTGTATACCGCCGGCGAAGTGGCCGTGAACGCCGACCTCCGACGGTCCCTGGCGCAGCCCCAAGTCGATGCAGACCAAATCCGCAGCCTCTTGACCGATGGACGACACACCGGCCTCATTCTAGACGAAAAAACCCTGGAATTCACCTTCCGGAAAAACCTGGAGGATATGGCCCACCGGATTAAAGAATCTCCCGAGGAGACCGACCGCATCCGCACCCTGGAGGAAGCCGCGGCCCTGACCTCGGTGCTTCCCTTTCGGATCGAATTGCGCAAGGTCCAGAACCTGATGGACCGGGTTCGGGACCGGCTTTATAAAAAAATGCGCCGCAGGGCCCAAGCCGGCGATCCCAAGGCCGCCGTCTGGACGGAGGCATTTGAATCCCTGTGCGAACAGCTGACCCTTCGACTGGAGTGAAAACCCCATGAGACCACCCGTCGCAACCTATCGGATACAGTTCAACCCCGGCTTCGGCTTCCGCGCCGCCCGAAGCATTGTGGATTACCTGGCCGATCTCGGCGTCACCGACCTGTATGCCTCCCCCATTTTCGAGGCTCGACCCGGCAGTCCCCACGGGTACGACGTCACCGATCCCAACCGGCTCAATCCCGAGCTGGGGGGAGAGGCCGAATTCGAGTCTTTGGTTTCCGATCTTCAGAATAAGGGAATGGGTTGGCTCCAGGACATCGTTCCCAATCACATGGCCTTCAGCCCCGGAAACCGCATGCTGATGGACGTCTTTGAAAGCGGCCCCGGCTCCGCCTATTACCGCTTCTTCGATATCGACTGGGACCATTACTACCCCGGACTTCAGGGACGGGTGATGACCCCGTTTCTGGGCGGACCCTACGGTGAAACCCTGTCGGACGGGCTGATCCGCCTGGTCTATAATGAGAACGGCTTCAGTATCACCTATTATGACTGGGTCTTTCCCTTGAGCCTGGATTCCTATTCGGATCTCCTGGAACCGGCCGCGGAAGGCTCCCCGATTCTTCAAATACTGGAAGCGCTCAAATCGGCCCGAGGGTCGGCCGACGGGGCCGAGGCGATCTTTCAGGCCAAGCAGGACCTGTGGAAACGCTGCCAGGAAGATACCGGGGTCCGGGAGGCCGTGGATGCGGCCGTGCAAAGCCATACCCCGGAACCCGGGGAGCCGGAGAACCTTCGGCGCCTGGACCGGCTGATCTCCCGCCAGTTTTTCAGGCTCGCCTTCTGGAAACGGGCCGGAGAAGAGATCAACTACCGCCGGTTTTTCCAGATCAACGACCTGATCTGCCTGCGGGCCGAAGACGAGGCGGTCTTCGCCCACACCCACACCCTGCTCCTCAACCTGGTGCGGGAAGGCAAGATCACCGGGCTGCGGGTGGATCATGTAGACGGGTTGGCCGATCCCGCCGGGTATCTGCGGCGGCTCCGCTCCGAAGCGGAGGACGCCTTTCTGGTGGTGGAAAAAATTCTGGAAACCGACGAGGAAATCCCCGCCTCCTGGCCGATTCAGGGAACCACCGGGTATGAATTTCTGAACCGGGTCAACGGGGTGCTCTGCCGACGCGAAAACGGGGAGCGGTTCGAGCGGATCTACCGCGAATTCACCGGCCTGGAAGAACCCCTCGACCACCTGATCCTTCGCCATCGAATCGATGTGCTCGAGAACCATTTGGCCGGTGAGATGGACAACCTCGCCTTTCGCTTCAAGGGGGTGACCGCCCGCAACCGGTTCGGAAGCGATTTTTCCTATCGGCGCCTGCGAAAAGCCCTCTCGACCATTATCGCCCGGTTTCCGGTTTACCGCAGTTATCTCAACCCGGGACCGATTCGGGACACCGACCGGCGCCGAATCGACGCGACTATAGACAAGGCCAAGACCGATGGACCCGACCTGGCGCCGGAGATCGATTTCATTCACCGGGTGCTTCTTCGGGAGTTCGACGACCCCTCCCTGTCGGCCCCGGACCCGGAATGGCAGGCACTGGTCGCCAAATTCCAGCAACTGACCGCTCCCCTGGCGGCCAAGGGGTTTGAAGACACCACCCTCTATGTCTACAACCGTCTTCTGTCATTGAACGACGTGGGCGGCGATCCCGCCGAATTCGGCTGTTCCCCGGCCGAGTTCGACGAATTCAACCGCCGCAAGATCGAAGGCTGGCCCCACGGCATGAACGCCACCGCCACCCACGACACCAAGCGCGGGGAGGATGTTCGAGCCCGCATCACCGTCTTGTCGGAGATTCCCGGGCAGTGGGAAGAGCGGCTTCACCGGTGGCGGGAACTGAACCGGCCCCTGAAGACCCTGGAGGAGGGCCGGGAAATCCCCGATGCCGAGGAATCCTATCTTCTGTACCAGACCCTGCTCGGTTCCTATCCCTTTGACGATCATGAAGCGGACCAATACGTCGCCCGAATTCAGGACTACTTCATCAAAGCCCTGCGGGAAGCGGAGCGGCATTCCTCGTGGATCGACTCCGACGAAAATTACGAACAGGCCTGCACCGGTTTTGTGGAGCGGCTTCTGGACCGGTCCGAAGACAATCCTTTTCTGAAGGATTTTCTTCCCTTTCAAAACAAGATCGCCTTTTACGGCATGATCAACAGCCTGTCTCAGACCCTGATCAAGATCTCCGCGCCGGGCATTCCCGATTTTTACCAAGGCACGGAGCTGTGGGACCTCAGCCTGGTGGACCCGGACAACCGCCGTCCGGTGGATTTCGCCAAGCGGCGCATCTACCTGGAGGAGATTCAAAACGGGGGGGACGGGGACCGTCTCGGCCTGATCCGGCTGCTGCTCTCTTCCCCCCGGGACGGGCGGATCAAGCTGTTCCTGATCCATCAGGCCCTCAAGGCCCGAAACGCCCATCCCGAACTGTTCGCAACCGGCGGCTACCTGCCCCTGGAAGTCCGGGGCGGCCTCAAAAACCACCTTATCGCCTTTGCCCGCACCAGTGAAGACCGGTGGGCCATGACGGCGGCGCCCCGGTTCGCCGTCGACCTGGCCGCCGAGGGGGAATTCCCCCTGGGGCCGGAGGTTTGGGGAGACACCGAAATCATCCTGCCCATCGACTCCCCCCTGCGGTGGAAAAACGTATTGACCGACGAGTACTTGGAAGACGGCGCACCGATGCCGGCGGGCGTCCTGTTGAAACACTTTCCGGCGGCATTCTGCATCAGCGAGGATAATCTATGACCATTCGATCCAGCGGCATCCTGCTGCACATCACCTCCCTGCCCTCTCCGTACGGGATCGGGGATATGGGGCCCGAAGCCTATCGGTTCGCCGATTTTCTTGATCAAAGCGGCCAGCGCTACTGGCAGGTGCTGCCTCTCAACCCGGTGGACCCGGTTCACAGCGGCTCCCCGTACCACAGCCATTCGGCCTTTGCCGGAAACCCGATGCTCATCAGCCCGGAGTTTCTGGTTCAGGAGGATCTTCTGAGCGCCGAAGACCTCAAAGACCTGCCCCGGTTCTCCGATCAGGCTGTCGATTTTCAAGCGGTCTTCGATTACCGGGAGACCCTGTTCGAACGCGCCTTCCGCCGGTTTCAGGAGCGGCCGCGTTCCGCCCGGTATGAACAGTTCCGGGAGGACCACGCCCACTGGCTGAATGATTATGCGCTGTTCGAGGCATTGAAGACCCGTTACCCGAACCAGTCCTGGCGGGACTGGCCCCAGCCGATTCGAGATCGGGAGGCATCCGCCATGGAAGCGGCCCGGCAGGAACTGGTCGATATCGTCGAGCGGGAAATCTTTTTGCAGTTTGTCTTCATGGCCCAATGGATTCGGCTCAAGACCTACTGCAATCAAAGAAACATTCACCTGTTCGGAGACATGCCGATCTACCTGCCCTTCGACAGCGTCGATGTCTGGGCCCATCCCGATCGGTTTCAGCTGGATGAACACCGGAATCCCTATGCCGTCTCCGGGGTCCCGCCCGACTACTTCAGCGAAACCGGGCAGCTCTGGGGTCATCCCCTCTACCGATGGGATGTCATGCGAAACAACGGCTATGACTGGTGGATGCGGCGGGTCCGGCACAACCTGATCCTGTTCGATCTGGTCCGGATCGACCATTTTCGGGGGCTGGCCGCCTACTGGTCGGTGCCGGCCGGCGAGGAGACCGCTTTGAACGGCCAATGGATTCAGGGTCCCGGCGACGACCTCTTTCGGCAGCTGGCCCGAAAATTCCCCTCCCTGCCCATCGTGGCCGAGGACCTGGGGACCATTACCGCGGATGTACGGGAATTGATCCACAAATTCGATCTGCCGGGGATGCGGCTGCTGCTGTTCGCCTTCGGGGACGATTTTCCCAACGGGGCCTATCTGCCGCACAACCTGGAGCGGAACTGCATCGTCTACACCGGCACCCACGACAACAACACCGCCCGGGGCTGGTATGAAGAGGAGGCCTCGGATTCCGACAAGCAACACCTCTTTCAATACCTGGGGCGGCACATCTCGGCCGATGAAATCGCCTGGGAGCTGATCCGACTGGCCATGATGTCTTCGGCGAACACCGCCATTCTGCCGGTGCAGGATGTTCTCGGACTGCCGGGTGAGGCGCGCATGAACCGACCGGCCGGGGGCGGGGTCAACTGGGGGTGGCGAATGGCCCCCGGTGCGCTCACGCAGGAGGTGGCCCGGCGGCTTCACACCGCTACCTTGACCTACGGACGGTTGTAAGGGCTTTGACCATCGTTTCGGCCAAACCTGAATGATTGCCGGCCGAAAGAAAGGGTGGTCATGGCCGTTACCGGCGCAGACTCGGGGGTGAATCGGGTCGATAGAGCAGATCGGTATAATTGCGGGCGGTATCCGCCCAGGAGAAGACCGCCTGTTCGGCGCCGCGGCGGATGCGATTCCATTCTTCGGGATGGTTGATCTTCAGGTCCACGGCCCGGCGGCAGGCATCCACCAACCCGTTGACCTGTTCATTGGTGGTTTCTCCGGAGAAGGTGAAGCCGTTGACCCCGTCCAGAACGGTATCCTTGAGCCCTCCGACCGCATGGGCCGCACAGGGCTGGCCCTCCCGCATGGCCAGCATCTGGCTGATCCCGCAGGGCTCAAAGGAACTGGGCATCAAAAACAGGTCCCCCGAGCGGTAGAGGGCCTCGGCCGCCGTAGCGGAATATCCTTGCAAAAACAGGAAATTATCGCAATGGGAGGCCGTTCGGATCAGAAATTCCCTGTAGGCCCCATCCCCGGTTCCCAACAAAATGAACAGACCCCGATCGCCGAGGCAGTCCAGAATGCCTTGAAGCCCCGACTCGTAGCGGTCGCTTCCCTGGCGCATCAGTCGCAGTTTCTGCTCGGATATCAGGCCGAGGCTGGTGAGAATGATATCGGGGCGTCGACCCCCGATTTCCAGGTCCTGCAATTTGGTATAGGCCAGAATATGGTCCGTCGGAACCGTGTCTTGGGTGGACATCCACCGCCTCACCCGTGACTTCAGGATGTGCAAAAATTCCACAAAGCCGAGGGGCTCTTCCCGGGTTTCCGGATAATCGCATCCATTGAGGATGCCGAAAAACCGCCCTTCCTCCCGGGCCGCCGCGATGTCTTGATCCAGCCCCTCGCCGCCGTAAAAAACGCGGTTTTCTTCTCTGATGCTCGGCCGGGCGATCTCCTCGGCATAAGACGGCGACACGGTATTGACCGCATCGGCCAGGCGAATCCCGGCGGCCATCGGGTTGAAAGAATCGGACCACCGGGGATCCGCCAGTTTTTCATACGCATACGCCATATCGGGATACCAGGCGGTCAGGGAGGAGGGGTGATCCGAAAACGGCCGCACCCCCTGATAAGCCAGGTTGTGAATCGAGTAGACCGTGCGGATGTTCTTCAACACGGCATAGGCGGCGTGATATTCCCGCAGAATCACCAGGAAGGCGGTGTGCCAGTCATGAAGATGAATCACGTTGATGTCGCCGAAGAGTTTCCACTTGACGGCCTCCGCTACCGCGGTGTTGAAGCAGGCGAATTTGATGGCGTCGGCCGCAAAGGGCAGATGGGGCGGGTCTGCGCTGTAGATTCGCGGAGGATCGTCTTCGAAATAGGGCGCATCAAAGACCATCTGTGTGACATTTTCCTGCTCTCGTTTTCCGGAAAGCTCGAAAATATCGGACCGGTGCTGCCGGCCCCTGAAATGGAACAGAATCGATATATTGCCGATGATCGGATTGATTTTGTGAAGAAATCCGTAGGAGGGGGTCACCACCGTGACCTGATGGCCCTGCTCCGCCAGTGCGGCCGGCAGGTCCCGAAGGACATCCCCGATCACCCCG
>JAABSQ010000123.1 GCA_011390315.1 Desulfobacteraceae bacterium | reverse complement strand
GATTGGCCATGCGGATACTTCCCACGGAATCGATCAGAAGATACCCCACCGGTGCATGGTCGAACAACACCGACAGGCGGTGTCTGGCCTTTTCAAGCTTTCGGTGGGCATCTCTCAGCTCTTCGTTTTGCAGTTCCATTTCAATCTGGTGAACACTGAGTTCATGAAGCAGGTTGCGAATCTCCCGCGAGGAAACCTCTTCCATCTGTTGGGAAGACTGCTTCACAATCTGTTCCGCACGGTCCCGCAGGGACTGCGCTCTGGATCGTTCGCCGGTCATGAAGGTCTCTTGTCCGGAATCTCCGCCGCGGCGGTGTTTCCGTTGTTTTCGGGCCGGGCATCGAACGACCCGGGGTCATCGATTTCCTCAAAACTGACCGCCAGCCGGTTACCGGTGAGGCGAAAGGCGATGATTCGGTAGAAACCGGCCACCTTTTCGTCCCGGTATTCGAGATTGTCGACATGGTAGGTCTCCCCGGTCCGCATCACCTGAAGCAGCCGGTCGGTCAGCCCGTTTTCGGCGGCCCGGGGCCAGATTTCATCGAATGTCTTCCCCAGCCATTTCCCGATTTTCAGGCCGGTGAGCCTTTCCGCCTCCTGATTGCCGTGGATCAGAACCAGTCGATCGTCTGAATCGAGTTCGTAGAGAAACATCCCCGAGGGCATGAATCGAATGATGTCTTCACAGGCCCGGCGGCTCTCTTCGAGCTTGATTTCCGTCTGCTTCAGTTCGGTGATGTCCTGAAACACGCCCTTGATCCGTTCCACCCGTCCGTTGTTCATTTCGGGCCGGCCGATAGTCCGCACCCAGCGGCGCCGGCCCGCTGCGGTCACGATCTGAAGGATCAGATCATAGGCGATTCCATCCTCCACCACTTTTGCAAAGGCATCGGTAATCGCCTCCCGGTACTCCGGGGCGTAGTATCGAATGCCCTCTTCCGGGCGGGGGACTTCGCCCGGTTCCAGGTCATGGATCCGAAAGGTTTCATCCGACCAGCGGTGCTCGGCGGTTTGCGGTGAATAGGACCAGCTCCCCACCCGGGCCAGTGCAGCCGTCTCCCGCAACTCGCTTTCGCTTTCCGCCAGGGCCCGCTTGTTTTCCTGGGTGTGGGTGATGTCCACAAAGGTCATCACCGCCCCGGAATAGGTATTCGGACCGATCTGGTAGGGCAGCACCCGCATCAGGTACCAGGACCCGTCATCGGTGGAGACCTCTTTTTCCACCGGTTCGGTCCGGTCCAGCACCTTCCGGACCAGTTCCACCGGATCGAGGTTCACCAGTCGATGGGATAAATGGGTGATCGGCCGGCCGATATCGGTCTCCCAGATTTTAAAAATTTTGGATATTTCCGGAGAGTATTTGCGGATTTCCAGGTTTTCATCCAAAAGCAGCTGGCCGATTCGGGTGCTGGTCAGGAGATTTTCAACATCGTTGTTGAGCTCGGTCAACTCGATGATCTTGCTCTGGTACTCCGAATTGACCGTATGCAGTTCTTCATTGGTGGACTGAAGCTCCTCATTGGTGGATTGGAGCTCCTCATTGCTGGCCAGCAGTTCTTCATTGGTGGCCTGAAGCTCTTCATTGGCGGTTTCCAGTTCCTCGATGGTGGCCTGAAGGTTTTCCCGGGTGAACTGAAGGTCCTGTTCGAGGTCGCGAATCCGCTGTTCGGCCTCTTCGCTGAAATCATAGGTCGCGGTTTTTTTCTCGACCGATCCGGCGGGTTCGGCATCGACCTCTTCGAGAAAAACGGAGACCAGCGACTCCTCCCCCTTGCGCTCCGGCAGGGGATTGATCCGCATGCGAAGGAGTTTGGTCTGGTCCCGATACTGGAGCCGGATATTGGTATAGGTGAGCTCCTCCCGGCTTCGAAATACCCGCTGAATGCCGGTGGCCAGCGGAATGGCCAAATCCTTGGCCGCCATTTTCGATATATCGTTTTGAACCTTTCCGGAGGGGAGTTTGAAAAACCCCTCGGTATCCCCGAGTATGTGCAGCACCTCCATCCGCTCGTTGACCACAATGGCCAGGGGAACGAATTCCTCAGCCAGCACCACCATCAATCTTTCCAGCAGCCGGTCCGATTCGGAGGCGGAAAAAGACCGCCGTTCCGCCCCGTACCGCCGCAGTTCCAGAGGGTGCCGAATCGTCCGAGGATTCTCAGACGGTACGGTATTGCCCATCGGCGGCCGCCGATCGCCCCGGGCCCGGTAGATTTTATGTTTCTGATGAAGGACATCGAACCGGTCCATGTAATCCCCGGTGGTTTCGCTGGTGCCCAGTACCAGAATGCCGTTGGCGTTGAGCGAAAACCCGAACATCTCCAGCACCCGTTTCTGGAGAATCGGCTGCAGATAGATCAAAAGATTCCGGCAGCTCACCAGGTCGATATTGGTGAAGGGCGGGTCCTTGATAATGTTGTGCTGAGCAAACACCACCATTTCCCGAATATTGCGGGCGATCTGAAAATTCTCTTCCTTTCGGTAAAAGTATTTGGACAAAAGCTCTGCAGACAGGTCCGCCGCAATGCTCTCGGGGTAGACCCCGCCGCCCGCCCGCAGAATGGCGTCCCGGTCTATGTCGGTGGCAAATATCTTGATGTCTCTGGAGATCCCCAGATCGGCCATGCACTCCCGGGCCAGAATGGCCAGGGTATAAGCCTCTTCTCCGGTGGAGCAGCCCGCCAGCCAGAACCGCACCTCCCGCCCCGAGGCCCGCTTCAACAGATCCGGCATCCATTGCCGGTTCAGCTCTTTCCAGACCTCGGGATCACGAAAAAAATTGGTGACCCCGATCAGCAGCTCCCGGTAAAGGGTCATCACCTCCCCCGGGTAGCTTTGAAGGTAGCCGACGTAGTCCCGAATATCCTGAATCTGATTGACGGTCATTCGACGTTCGATCCGGCGATGAACGGTGCTCGGCTTGTAGTAGGTGAAATCGATCTTGCAGCGCTCTCTCAGGATCGCAAAAATTCGGGTCAGGCCGTTTTCGTCGTCCGAGAGGGCTTCGGACCGGCCGGTTTTCGCCACATAGGGGTGTTTGACAAAGGCCTGAATCTGTTCCGGCATCTCCTCGGGCGCCAGAATGAAATCGGCCAGGCCGGTGGAGATGGCGGCCCGGGGCATGCCGTCGAACTTGGCGGTGGACTCGTTCTGGACCATCACCATGCCGCCCGATTCCTTGATGGACCGGACCCCCCGCATGCCGTCGCTGCCGGTTCCGGAAAGAATGATTCCGATGGCCTTTTCGCCCTGATCCTCGGCCAAAGAACGAAAGAAGACGTCGATGGGCAGATTGATGCCCCGGGAATGGTCCTGTTCGCTGAGCATCAGTTTGCCGTGAAAAATGCTCAGATTCTTTTTCGGCGGAATCAGATAGAGGCTGTTCGGGGCCACCTGCATGCCGTCTTCGGCCCGATGCACCGCCATTCGGGTCTTTTTGGACAACAGCTCTTTCATCATGCTCTTGTAATCCGGAGACAGGTGCTGAATCACGATAAAGGCGAAGCCGCTGTCGGGGTCCATATGGGAGAAAAAGGTCTCGATGGCCTCCAACCCGCCTGCAGACGCACCGATGCCGATATAATAGGTGGGTTCTCGCTCGGAACCTTCGGAATTCTTGGTGTCTGGGGTCATCAGCCGCCTCCGGGTTTGACCGTTTCCGCATCCCTGCGGTATAAAAATTCAGGAGAATACAGAATTACCACAAAGTCGATAGGGGATCAATCGATAGCCTTGCGCTTGGTGAATCCGCACAGCTAATTTTCTCTCACCGCCTTCAGGGTCGCCTGCCCGAGCTGCCCCATCTGTTGCCGAATCCATGCGCTGCGACGCGCCACATACCCGGAAGGGGGCTGAATGCGATATCGATACGGGTTGGGCAAGGCCGCGGCCAGCCGGGAGGCCTGGGTTCGGGAAAGATCCGCGGCGGATCGGTCGAAAAATACCTGAGCGGCGGCTTCCACCCCGTAGAGGTTGGGACCGAACTCGACGATGTTGAGGTATACCTCGAGAATGCGGGTTTTGGGCCAGAGCAGTTCCAGCAGGAAGGTGAAATAGGCTTCGATGCCTTTGCGGATATAGGAACGGGCGGGATAGAGAAAGAGATTCTTGGCGGTCTGCTGGGTAATGGTGCTGCCGCCCCGAGTCCGTTCACGCTCCTGGTTGTAATCGACGGCCGCGAAAATAGCCTTCCAGTCGAACCCGCGGTGCTGCGGAAACAACTGGTCTTCGGCGGCGATCACCGCCAGCTGCATTTCCGGAGAAATCGCCTCCATGCCGACCCATTCATGCCGGACCTTCGGCATCGATTCGACCGGCGGGGACAAGCTCCGGTGTACCCGCCAGGCCCAGACCGGCGGGTTGACAAAGCGAAGCATCAACACCAGAGCGCCGGTCGAGAGCACCCACAGGACGATCAGAAAAAGGACCCCCCGCAGAATCCGTTTCCAGAGAATATCCTTTCGAAACAGGGCCTCGACAATATTTTTATACCCGAAAAACTTGCGCCGGTCTCGCTTTTCCTGGTGGCAAGAGGTCCGGAAAGTCACACATATCCTTTCTGCGATGGTCAAAGATGATACCAAAGGTAAGCGGTTCCGATACGATTTCAAGTGCGGATCGCAGATGGCGGGGAAGCTGGCATTTAACTTGCTTATGATTGTAATGCGTCCATGGATGCACCAATGATTCCGTATATACATCCCGATACGCGAGGGTTGACGGGCGCCCATTCATCCTGAGCGGAAAATGCGAATCCCATGCTTTACTTTTTTGTATTTTTCTGAATCTTTTTATACAAATTTGAAAATATTTATAATGCCTTGCGGGAGGAATTCATGAGAGGACTGCAATCGTTGATCCATTCCATTGAGGAGACGGCCAAAGAAGACGAAGCGCCGACCCCGGCCGAACATCTCGACCTGCTGCTGTATTCCCCCTGCCCGGTGAAGCTGGCGGTCAAGGCCCATATCGACGCAATTGCCGCCGCTTATGCGGATCAGGGCCGGCCGGTCTCCATTCATATCCCCATGGGCTGCACCTCCATCGACCCGTATGATCCCCTTTGCCTGGAAACCGATCCGGAAAAACTGCCCGCCGTGATCGCCTCCATCGGATTCGGGGATTTCTGGAAAACCGATTTCGTCCGCCGCTTCGTGGATACCGGACTGTTCGAGGCGGTGCTGCCGAGCCGGATTCATCCGCTTCACGAAAAAAGCGGGTTGATCGACCCGGACGGGCGGTACACCATTTACGGGGTGAACCCCTATATCTTTCTGGTGGATACCCGCCGCCTCGGCGCCCGACCGGTTCCGCGCACCTGGGAGGATCTGTTCCACCCGCAGTATCGAGGAGACATCGTCATGTGCGGCGACGGAGACGATATGGCCGACGCCGTGGTGTTGAACATCTATAAGGAGCACGGCCATGCGGGTCTGGAAAGCCTGGCCGAAAACGTCTCGTCCATTATGCATTCCTCGCAGATGGCCAAAATCGCCGGTTCATCCGATCCATCGGCCCGGGCGGTCTTCATCATTCCCTATTTCTTCGCCGTCTCCACCCGACAGCCCGACCATGTCCGCATGGGCTGGCCCGAGGACGGGGCCGCCGCAAGCCCGCTCTACCTGCTGGCCAAGAAATCGGAGCAGGACCGGCTGTCGGACCTTCTGGCCTTTTTCACCGAAGGATTCGCTTCCATACCCAGCGCCGCCGGTTTTATCCCCATCGGCGGAAAAATGTCGTCGGAACTGCCCTCTTATGCCGATCTCAAATGGGTGGGCTGGCGGTTTGTTCGCGACAACGATATCCATGCCCTGCGGGAGGAACTCAACACCCGGTTTCGAACCCTGCACCGGAACCTCTCATGAAGCTGATCACCGTGGCCGGCCCGCCCTCGTGTGGAAAAACCGCCCTGATCCTCAAAACCGCGGTTCATCTTGAAGAAAACGGCGCTACCTGCGCGGTGATCAAGTTCGACTGTCTTCGAAGCCGGGACGGGGACCTGTATGAAGCGGCCGGGATTCCGGTCACCGTGGCCATCTCCGGCGGACTCTGCCCCGATCATTTTTTCATCACCAACCTGGAAGAGGCCTTTGCCTGGGCCGAGGACTGCCGGGCCGACTGCTGCATCATCGAAACCGCCGGGCTCTGCAACCGCTGCTCTCCGCACATTCGCGGACTGCTGGCCCTGTGCGTCATCGACAACCTGATGGGCATCGACGCCCCGGAAAAGATCGGCCCCATGCTCCGGAACGCCGACCTGGTGGCCATCACCAAAGGGGATCTGGTCTCCCAGGCCGAGCGGGAGGTCTACCGTCACCGCATCCACCTGATGAACAGGCGGGCCGTGATCCGCCATGTCAACGGCCTCACCGGCCAGGGGTGCCGGGACCTGGCCCGGATTATGGCGGCGGCGCCTGCGGTTTCCGAGGTCACCGACATGAAACTGCGGTTTTCCATGCCGGCCGCGGTCTGCTCCTACTGCCTCAGCGAAACCCGAATCGGGGCCCGGTACCAGAAAGGCAATGTCAAAAAAGCCCTTTTTAAAAGCCGCCATGCATCCTGATACGAATTGGATGCGGTTACAGAGCATCACGGTCACCGCGGGCCGCGACAAGTCCGGGACCACAGAAACCCGGGATATCACCTTCCGCTCCGGAGAAATCACCGCCCTTCTGGGACCCACCGGGTCCGGCAAAAGCCGCTTTCTGTCGGACATCGAATCCCTGGCCGACGGCGACACCCCCACCGGCCGCCGCCTGCTCCTGGACGCCGCCGCCCCCGACCCCGACGACCGGTTCGAACTTCAGGGACGGCTGGTGGCCCAGCTGACTCAGAACATGAACTTCGTCCTGGATATGGGAGCGGCCGATTTCATTCATGCCCACGCAGAAAGCCGGAATATTGAAGACCCGGACACCGTTTCGGATCGGGTCATCGCCGCCGCCAACCGCCTGGCCGGCGAACCCTTCGACCCGTCCACCCAGCTGACCGCCCTGTCCGGAGGTCAGTCCCGAGCCCTGATGATCGCCGACACCGCCCTGCTGAGCGAATCCCCGATTCTGCTCATCGACGAAATCGAAAACGCCGGCGTCGACAAACGCGGCGCCCTCGACCTGCTGCTCAAAACCGACAAAATCATCGTCGTCGCCACCCATGACCCGGTGCTCGCCCTCTCTGCGGACCGGCGGCTGGTGTTTGAAAACGGAGCGGTCAAACACCTCCTTTTCAGGACCGACGCCGAAGAGCGAATGCTGGCGGAGCTTTCTGAAATCGAAGCTCGCTTCACTCGAATTCGAAACGCTCTGCGGACCGGGACACCGCTTGCGCCGGAAGATGGCCGTACCGGATAAACTGTTGCGGTCAACGGTCAAGGACCATCACGGGTACATCGGCATTCACCCAAACAAAAAGCCATCATCGCAAGCGGGTTATCTGAAACAAATCTCATTCTTTCCAAAGCCGTACGGTGAAAAGCTCTTCATCCTCGATCAAATCCGGCATTGTTCCGTTATGCCTCTTCATACTTTTTACGATCTTTCGAGGCACTCCCATACCCATATGTTCAAGATAGCCATAGTCTCTCATGACATCCTTTAGCAGTTGATTCCGGGCTGAACGGCAGCCTGTGATCATCCGCTGTGGTGTGATGCCATTTGGAAGGCGACCCGGAGATATCACTTCCAATCGGTCCTCATAAATGGACAATTCCACCGTGGTACCGGACAATAAATAGTCACGATGTACAAGGGCATTGACGAGGGATTCTCGTACCGCCTCTACCGGGTATGTCCATATCTGCTCGCGTCTTGATCCGTCTGCAAGCACAGCGGCAACTTGGGTATTCCGTCTTACAAATCCCACCGCCTGTTCGACGAGCCCGTTCTCAACAATCCCGTCTTCCGCTGAAAGCGCGGTCATCGGACCGCGTATGGACAACCGTTCCTTGGCGGCATAATCTTTTTCTTTACCGGGATAGGCGACTGCATCAATACCCGCTTGCGGCAGGAATCGGTTCGGATTGGCGCAAAAAAGCAACAATCCTGCCACAGTGGCGGGTTCTCGGTCATCCTCTTCAATCAGGAATTCGGTGTTGAGGAGCAGATTTTGCCAGGCATCAGCATCATCCGTTTTGGGTGTATCTTGGGAACGAACACGCTGGAAATAGTCCTTCAACCGGCGATAGTCAAAGTCCT
>JAABSQ010000122.1 GCA_011390315.1 Desulfobacteraceae bacterium | reverse complement strand
ATTCCGGTAAACAGCCCCACCGAGGTCGGCACCGGCAAAGCCAAAGACCCCGACGCCCCGTTGTCGGACATCATCGAAGCCCTCAACGAACGCTTCGGCACCGAATTCACCGAAGAAGACCGCCTCTTTTTCGAGCAGATCAAGGAAAAGGCCTGCAGCGACGAACGGGTCGTTCAGACCGCCCGCGCCAACCCCCTCGACAAATTCGAACTCGGCATTCGCAGCCTCATCGAATCGCTCATGATCCAGCGCCTGGAGGAAAACGACCGGATCGTATCCCGGTATATGGATGATGCGGAGTTTCAGGCGACGATATTCGAAAAATTGGCCAAGGAGATTTTTGATGCGGTGCGGGAGCGCGCGCCGGAAACGCAAGAGCAGATATGGTAATTTTAAGGAGCTGATGGAATGACCGTTGAACCCACTTATGCAGAGCTGGTGCAAAGAATCCAAGATTTGGAATCGGAAGCGGAACGGCTTCGAAAGAAAATAGCAGGTTTACAAGAAAACAGCGTTCACAATGGAGTCCATACATGCCGATATGATAACGCCCGCGAAGCCAAAAGGTCCTCGCCGTCCAAAGCCGTTCCTGTTTTGGATGATGAATGGGGGGAGTTTCGAACCCGAACGCGAAATGGGGAAACCCGAAATACCATATGGTCCAATATTCCCCTGAAGGACGGATCCAGCATCGGCATCGATATTACCGATCGAAAAAAAGCCACGGCTGCATTGCTTGAGAGCGAACAAAAATTCCGTTTTATTTTCGACAGCATCAATGACGGGGTCTTCATCCATGACATGGAAGCGAACATTCTGGAAGTAAACCAAGCCGGCTGTAAACGCCTCGGGTATCATCGCCACGAGCTGGTGGAAATGAAAATCCCCGATGTTGATGCCGACGAGTTTTCCGGCATGATCATGGACCGAATTCTAACCCTCGACCAAAAAAACCAAATGGTATTCGAATCCGCCCATCGCACGAAACACGGGGTCGAATTCCCGGTGGAGATCAACAGCCGTAAAATCGAATTTCAGGGAAAACCCTGCATCCTGAGTGTCGCCCGGGATATCACCGAACGCAAGAAAACAGAGGTTCGCATTCAGAATATGAAAGAGGAGCTGTTACAGAGAAACCAGTTCATATCAACCATTTTAGAGAACCTCCCCATCGGCTTGGCGGTCCATTCCATCGATGAAGACAAGGCCACTTATATGAACACAAAATTCGAAGAAATCTATGGCTGGCCCAAAGAAGAGATCAATACCCTCAAAAAGTTTTTCGATCATGTATACCCCGATCCGAATCACCGGGCGCGCGTCCGAAACCGGGTTCTGCAAGACCTCAAATCCGGCGACCCGGCCAGAATGGTATGGGAAGGTTTTGAAGTCACCGGAAAAAACGGAACCAAAAAGATGGTGGATGCCAAAAACATTCCCATTTTAGACCAAAGGCTCATTATTACCACGGTTCAGGATGTGACCGAGAGAAACCAGCTGCAAGCTCAGCTGCAGCAGGCCCAGAAAATGGAAGCCGTCGGCAGCCTGGCCGGCGGCATCGCCCACGACTTCAACAATATCTTATTCCCCATCATCGGCCTGTCTGAAATGCTCATGTATGATCTGCCGCCCGGAAGCCCCGAGTTCGAGAATGCTGAAGAAATCCTGAAGGCCGGAAAGCGGGGCGGTGAGCTGGTCCAACAGATCCTCTCGTTCAGCCGCCGCACCGAGCATAAACGGATGCCGATTCGAATTCAGCAAATCCTCAAGGAAGTCATCAAGCTCGCGCGTTCCACCATACCCGCGGATATCATCATCGAGGCCGACATTCACAGTGACTGTGGCCCGGTGATGGCCGACCCGATCCAAATTCATCAGGTCGCCATGAACCTGATCACCAATGCGTATCATGCCCTGGAATCGGCAGCCGGCAAGATTTCGATCCAATTACAAGCCGTCCATATCGATGAAGGGGAGCCGGCAGCCAGTCCTGTTGAACCGGGTCGATATGCGCGGCTTGTCATCTCCGATACCGGATGCGGTATCGACCCGGCGGTCATGGGTAAAATTTTCGAGCCTTATTTTACCACCAAGTCCCAGGGAAAAGGGACGGGTCTCGGCCTCGCGGTGGTTTACGGTATCATCAAAAAACACGGCGGACATATCACCGTCGAGAGTGAGTTGAAAAACGGGACCACATTCAAGGTATTCCTGCCGCTCATCGAAAAAACGGCAGGGTTGACGCCCATCCGACCGATAGAGGATTACCCCGGCAACCATGAACGAATTCTGATTGTCGACGACGAAGCGGTCATTATACGGGTTCAAACCCGAATACTTGAGCGCTTGGGATACCAGGTTTTTTCTCGAATGAGCAGTGTGGATGCATTGGAAGCTTTCCGGTCCAACCCGACCGCCTTCGATCTGGTGATTACCGATATGAATATGCCCGATGTAACCGGCGACCGGCTGGCCGAAGAAATGATTTCAATACGACCGGATCTGCCGGTGATCCTCTGCACCGGGTTCAGCGAGCGGATCGATCCGGAACAAGCAAAAGCGATGGGTATCAGAGGATTTCTGATGAAACCGGTGATTAAGGCCGATATGGCCAAAATGATTCGAACCGTTCTGGATGAGGCGGGTGGGCTCAAAAGCCCGCGCTGATTTTAGCGAAAAATGGGGGTTTGCCCGATATCTGGGTTTGCCCGACATCTTAAGTTCGGATCGGCCGCCCGGGTCGTCCTCCCGGCACAGGATGCAATGGTTCTGAGCAGCGACATCACCCCTCCAACGCTTCCCTTACCTTGATTGCCAGCTCCCGGTTGGAAACCGGTTTCTGGATGAAATGCACCCCTTCCTCCAGGACCCCCCGGTGGGCGATGACGTTGGCCGTGTAGCCGGACATGAACAGGACCTTGAGATCCGGATACCGGGCCTGCAAGGTTTCCGCCAGTTCGCGGCCGTTCATCTCCGGCATGACCACGTCGGTGATCAGCAGGTCGATGGCGCCGGCGTGTTCTTCGGCCAGGGCCAAAGCCTTGGCGGGGGTGGCGGCGGCCAGAGCATGGTATTCCAATCGTTCGAGGACCCTTCGGACCAGATGCAGGATGGCCGACTCGTCTTCCACGACCAGCACGGTCTCCCCCCGGCCGACCGGGATTTCAGCCGTTATCGTCGCTTTCGCCGGTCCTTCTTCCTTCGCATGGGGCGGCAGATAGAGTTTGAAGGTCGCGCCCTTCCCCGGCTCGCTGTAAACATTGATGAACCCCTGGTTTTGCTTGACGATGCCGTACACCGTGGACAGCCCCAGGCCGGTGCCTTCGCCCACGCCCTTGGTGGTAAAAAACGGCTCGAAAATATTGTCCAGCGTCGCCTGGTCCATGCCGCAACCGTCGTCGCTCACGGCCAGCAGGATGAATTCGCCGGGAATAAATCCGGCGTGATCGGCGCAGTATTCCGCGTCGAAGCGGGCGCGGCCGGTTTCGAGGGTGAGCTTGCCCACCCCGCCGATGGCGTCCCGGGCGTTGACGCACAGGTTGGCCAGAAGCTGGTCGAGCTGGGACGGGTCCATAAAGACCGGCATTCGACCGGGACCGGATCGCCAGGACAGGTCGATGTCCTCGCCGATGAGCCGACGCAGCATCTTGAGCATCCCTTCCACGGTTTCGTTCAGATCGATCACTTTGGGGCGGATGGTCTGTTTGCGCGCGAAAGCCAGAAGCTGCCGGGTAATGTCGGCCGAACGCATGGCCGCGCTGAGGATTTCATTCAAATCCTCCCGCAGGGAATCATCCGGCTCGGTCTTGTCCAGTGCAAGCTCCGCATAGCCGATGATCAGGCTGAGCATGTTGTTGTAGTCGTGGGCCACGCCGCCGGCCAACCGGCCGACGGACTCCATCTTTTGGGCCTGAAGCAACTGGGCATGGAGCTTTTCGTGTTCGGCTTCGGCATTTTTTCGCTCCGTAATGTCCGTAAAGACCACGACATTCAAATTGTCGGTGGCGGCCATGCGAAATTCGATGTGGCGTATGCCGCCGTCCTTGCAGGTGACCGGGTATTCCATGGGCGTGATTTCCGAATGGTTGCGCCGGGCTTCCTCCACGGCTTTGCACCACTTTTCCCGAATGCGGTTTCTCAAAGCCTCGTCCGGATAAGCCAAAACCCACCACTGCTCAACAGAAGACATGTCTTCCAGGGTATACCCGAAGATTTCAGTAAATCTCGGGTTGGCGTAAAGCGTTTGTTCCCGCTCGTTCGAAATCACGATGCCCACGGGGGCCAATTCCGCGAACATGCGAAAACGGGACTCACTTTCCCGCAACTGTTTCTCCCGGGTTTTGCGCTCGGTAATGTCCTCTGCCGAGCCCAAAATACCGACGACTGCCCCACGGTCATTTCGAACCGGCGCGACGGAGAGACTGACGGGAAACAATGCGCCGTCTTTTTTCAGCCGCATCAGTTCCTTGCCGAAAAAACCGCCTTCCGCCAGAACCTGCCTCCGCAACGCATCGAATTCCCGGCGCTTGTCGTCCGGAACGATAGGCAGCGGCTTGCCGATGATCTCTTCGGCGCGCCAGCCGAAGATCCTTTCCGCCGAGCGGTTCCAGCTCAGCACGTTTCCTTCCAGATCGATGGTGTAAAGCGCCACGGGGGAGCAGGCGATCATGGCGCGCTGGTATTCCTCGCTTGCGCGCACCACCCTGGTTTTTTCCGCCACCTGCCGGCGCAGGGCCCAGGTCCATGCAAGGGCGGCCGCCAGAACCGCCAGCAGCGGAATGATCACCAGGGCGGAGTAATGCAACGCCGTGATCAAAGAGGCGGGCGTTTCCTGATACACGCCGAGCCATTTGTCATGAATCCTTCGGTATTCGCCGCTGTTTTCCAATGTTTTCAGCCCTTCGCTGAATTGGGCCAGCAGCGCCTTTTGCCCCTTGGCCGCGGCATAGCAGTATTCCGCCGCCAGCAGCGGCTTTTGGGCCGGAACCAGATGGGACCAGCCGTGTTTTTCCATCAGAAAAAGGGCCGTGACCCGAGGCGCCAGAACGCAGTCGTGTTCGCCCTCGGCCAGTTTGCGCAGCGCTTCTTCCAGGTCGTCCACAACGGTTGTCTGATTTTCCAGCCCATGCGCCAGGATGAAATCGTGCATGATGTCGCCGCTTGCAACCACGATGCGTTTCTCTTCCAGCGCTTCGAAGGTCTCCGGCGCGGAACCTTCGCCTTTTCGCACCACCGCCACGTAGTGGCTGACGGTGTGCGCCGGGGTGAAATCGAAATGCAGATTCCGGCCGGGAGAATAGAACATGCCCTGCATCACATCGATGTTTCCGGCCTTCAGGGAATCTATTCTTTCCGGCCACAGACCCAGCCGGATATCGATGGTCAGGTCCATCTCCCGGGCGATGGCGCGGGTCAGATCCACGTTGTAGCCGGCGGGCCGGCCGCTTTCGTCGATAAACTCATAGGGTGGAAAGTTCCGGTCGCCGCCGACCACAATGGGCCGGTCCGAAGGCAACTGCATGGCGGCGAACCATTTGGCGTGGAGACGGCGATAGGTCCCGTCGGCCACAACGATGGCCAGCCCCTCGTTGAGCAGGGCCAGGGTGTCCCGGTCGCCCTCCCGGACGGCGAAGCAGAAATCCTGTTTGAAGCCTTCAATGGGCCGGTCGATCACCCGCAGGTCGGTCAGGCCGGTCTTCTGAATCAGTCGCAGCCCCACCAGCCGCTGGATCACCACCGCGTCCTGGCGGCCCTCGGCCAGTTCCCGCAGGGCGACCGCGAAGGTGGGGGTGGTATGAATGTCGATGCCGCGCTCCCCGCGCCGCAGAAACTCCTCGGCGTTGTCGCCCTTCATTACGGCCACCCGGCGGCCTTTCAGGTCGGCCAGGTCGCGAATGCCGGTCTCCTCCTTTCGAACCACAATGGCCCCGTGCAGCGACATGTAGGGCACGGTAAAATCGAACAGGGCTTCGCGTTCCGGCGTCCGCCCCACCAGGGGCAGGACGTCGATTTCGCCCCGCTCCAGCCAGCCGCGCACCTCGGTCCACAGGCCGGTGCGGAAGGTCGCTTCTCGCCCCATGGCCGCAAGGGCCGCGCGCATCAATTCCACCGAAAACCCGCCGGGCTCCCCGTTTTCGTCCACCATGCTGAAGGGCGGGTAATTGATTTCGGCCCCGGATCGGATGAGGTTGCCTGAGCCTTCAATCTCCTCTGCGGCAACCGGATCGACACAGGCGATGATAAGGAGTAGCCCCAAAACAACGAACATGGACCGGAAAACGGTTAAACGCGAACCAGCAGAATTTTCACAAACCCATAAACGTAAATCGGGTTTGACATCAACACGCATCACATCATTCTCCAATCTCGTCTGGCGGAACAGGATATTATCGGATCACGCTTGAACCTTTTCCATGACCATGGACGCAGTTATCCGATTGATTCCGTAATTGTCGGTCAAGATATCGTTCGTGACGGTTTATGTCAATCGTGACCGAATCGGACTTCGCAAAGCGAACCGGAAGCGCGGTATGAATTCAAGGAGGGTGTTTTATGCAGGCGTCATGGCCCGCATGGGACAGCGATAAGGAGGGTTTCATTCATGATGCGGAAACCGGCATGGCTGCTTTCGGCCGGCGGGTTAGGAATGTCGGCGCGCCCAGACCGGCCGATATGGCGAAAATGATTCGAACGGTTTTGGATAAGCGGTTGGGCTCAAAAACCCGAGCTGATGAACACCCCGGGCTTACCGAAATCAGAAGCGCCCCGAACCAGAAATTCCATGCCGAACATGGTTTTGCCGCTGCCGGCCCCGCCGGTGACCTGGGTCGGCCGGCCCCGGGGCAGCCCCCCGAAGGTGATCTCATCAAAGCCTTTGACCCCGGGGGGAGATTTGGGCAATGTGTCGGTCGCATGCGGATGCTTTCCCATTCCAACTGGGCGCCCGCGAACACCAGCAGTACGAGGCTGGAATCAACGCTAAGCCGTCGTGCGCATACCATTCAGCAACTCGCTGACTGCAACGGTCGCGATACCGGCATTGACATCGGACATGGCGTAGGGAATGACCAATTCGTCGTTGTGAATCAGCGCCCCGCAGGAATAGACGACATTGGGAACGTAGCCTTCGCGTTCGCCGGCATGGGGCGCCAGCAGCGGTTCGTCCAGGCGGGCGATGACCCTGGCGGGGTTTTCAAGGTCCAGGAGGACGGCGCCGATGCAGTACTGGCGCATCGGCCCGACGCCATGGGTGAGTACGAGCCAGCCCTGGTCCGTTTCCAGGGGAGAACCGCAGTTGCCGATCTGGATAAACTCCCATGGGAGTTCCGGCGTCTGGATTATTTCGGATTTTTGCCAAAAATGGATATTGTCCGAAAACATGATCCGGTTGTTTTCGCCGTCCTGGCGTGAAAGCATGACGTAGCGGCCGCCGATTTTGCGCGGGAACAGCGCCATGCCCTTGTTTTTGACGGCCTTGCCGTTCAGGGTGAGCACATTGAAGGTGATGAAATCCCTGGTTTCGATCAATTGCGGCAGGATCGCCCTGCCGTTGTAGGCGGTATAGGTGGCGTAATAGGTGACCTCGCCTCCGTCCTCGAAAAACGCCACGAACCGGGCGTCCTCGATGCCCCGGCTTTCGTTTTTCGAAACCGGGAAGATCACCCGCTCGGAAATGCGGTGATCGGCGCGGAAGCTCACCTCGTAATTGGAGTCGGCCAGCCAGCGCATGATCTCGAACGTCCGGTTCTGGCGCGCCTCGTCATAGCGCGGCGCCGCGCGAAGCAGGCCCATCTGTTCCAACAACGCATTGTGGGTGAAATCCTCCGGCAGCCGGTCGAGAATGTGGGCGCTGATTTCATCGGCGGCCCCCATCTCCTCCAGCTTGCACCGGAACGGATAGCCCTTGTAAACCGGGTCCAACCGCAGATCCGGGGTTTCCACGAAATCGCTGACCGGGTCGAAAAAAATCCGGTTGCGCCGGTCGAGGACGCCGGCGCGAAAGACGATGGACGAGATATGCCCTTCGCCGGTGGCCCGCAGGCTCATGATGAACCGCAGACTGCCCTTTTTCAGATGGCGCTGATCCGGATGGGCGACCATGGAAGGGTTGAAAAGGGCGGCCGATTCGATCGAATATTCTTGTGTGAAGTATGCGCCGATCAGAAATTTTTGCACCTCGCTGAGCCTCGTCTCCGGCGGCAGATAGGGTTTCACCTCGG
>JAABSQ010000120.1 GCA_011390315.1 Desulfobacteraceae bacterium | reverse complement strand
TGTAAATAGAAGTATTTTATTGATTAAGGATTTCAATGAATTACTTTTTTGGTCGGTGGGAAACCGAGCAATTGGCATCTAACTTGCTATTACCTGTAATGGGGCGAAGGGGGGGGTAGAACGGTTCTCTTCAAATCTTTACGGGAAAAGCAGGGTGATGATGGCAGAATCTATCGGTGTCGTCGTCCAAAAGCAAAGAGGCGGCCGGGTGCGGCTTATTGTGAATCGGAAAGGGGCCTGTGACGACTGCGATCTATATGGCCCGGCTTGCCGGAGCTGTCTGGCCGGTGCTGATTTGTTGGAATGGGAGGCGTCGAATCCAGTCGGTGCGGAAACGGGGGACTTGGTGACCTTGAAAATGCCTGCTTCACACCTGCATGTTGCACGGACGGGCTCTATAATGGCTTGGAATTGGATAGAATAACGGCGCAATTGGCCTCGAACCAAGGCGCCACGGTTATTGCTGGTAATCTGGTCGAAGATGCGCTTCGGAATGGGACTCGGGACAATACCACGGCGGTGGTGATTATTCCAAAAGTTGTGTAACCGAAAAAAAATGGAGGAGGAAAAAAATGAGACCTAAAAAGAAAATTCTCGAATTCATCCAAAAGGCCTACGAAGAAAATGAAAGCACTGAATCCGAAACCGAGGCGCTGTCCCAAGAAGACCGCCTTTCTGTTCAGGAACTGTTCGACGGCATGAGCACCGGAACGGCCAGGATCATCATTGAAGAGGAAATGGACGCTCAAACGGGGGAAGAGTACAACATCGATCCGCTCGAAAACAAAGGCCGTTATTATGTCGCCCGAATCGTGCGGCCCGACGGCAGCGCCATGCGGCGGCTGCTGGTGGACAAACAGACCGGCGAGGTTCAATTCGCAGGCCGGTAGTGAAGGCCGTGCCAATGCACGATAGATGCTTCAGGGATGGTGTTCCGCAGGGCCTATCGGAGTATCTCTTTTTTCATGGATTCAAATTCATCCTGGCTGATTTCTCTTTTGGAAAAAATAGCGGGCACTATTCCTTTACGAAATCATTGCGCATCATTCCCATATCTTCATGTTCAAGGATGTTCAAGGTTGTGGTAATGGTACAGAAACATTCCTGGATAATCGTCAAAATCAACCAATATTCTGATCCTTTCACCGGGCATCAGCAAAACCGTGTCTTTCCATCCTTCATCCACATAGCCTTCATGAGCAACGCCGCTACGTTCAATAACGCGGAACTGTTTGCCGTGCAGGTGAATGGGATGGGGCATATTCATCATGTCACCCCCGGTGTTGTTGAATTCCCATATCTCCGTCGTTCCCAATTGGACAATCTCGTTGTCAGCGACTTCCTCCATTTGAAACACCCGACCGTTGATCGTCCATTGCATATGCCTCATCGTGAGATAAAATTGCCGAGGGCGAAAATAATTCACAGCGTCGCAGGGTTTGACAGGCCCGATCTCGGAAAGTATGTCCGGGAGATGGTAATTTGTTTTCACAGGTTGAGTCACATTCACCTTGAATACGGAAAAGGCCGCACCATTTGAAAGGTTTAGATTTTGGCCCATTCGCCCGCCCATTATCATGCCGCGGCTCCCCAGCCAGACCACCGGCATCGAAGGGAAGGCTCAAAAGGGATGTATTATAGCCGACCGGACTATCGCTGAAATCGGCCCAGATCTCCAACCGTTCTCCGGGGCTTAAAAACGCATACCTTCTGAAGACCGGCCTTTCCAGCAATCCACCGTCCGTACCTATAATGGTTAAAATGGACAGTTCAAGGCAGATAGGCGCCGCCGCCTCCCATGAATGCCAGGGCGAGTAGCCAGGCCGGCGCGCTGCGCATTGCGGATATGAACCCATTCCTGCGCATTTTAACGGCTGCATTTTGAAGCGCATGAACCGGGGAATGGAGAGCTTGAAAAATACCTGCCGCTATATTATTGCGTGTACCGCAAGAATTGATACTCAACAAGTGGATGAAAGGGCTTGCTAATCAAGCAAAAATCCGTCTATTTGAGTATCATGAAATCCGGTACAAGCTATAGTATAGCTATCTAATTTTGGTTTTCCCGGGCATATTTTTTGCCCTCCGTCTATGTAATGCATAAGTTAAAAAAATGACCCTTTCCCGTGAAATGACATTTAAAGCCGGAGATGTACTCAATGAGAAATGGATCATTCTTGAGTTTATCGGAAAGGGCGGGATGGGCGAGGTCTACCGGGCACACCAGGTCAGATTGAAGCGCGATGCCGCCATCAAGGTTGTATTGAGGGAATGGCTTGAAGCCATCGATGAAGGAGACGAAGAGGCTGGAAACCTGGTCCATCGGTTCAGAAGAGAAGTTCAGGCCATGGCCCATATTCGCCATCCAAACGTTCTGCAGATCTATGATCATGACTCCATCACAGTTGATAAGAGCAATGAGGCCGCACCGATTGAATATTTTGCCATGGAGTATATTCCCGGCGGGTCTATGCGGGAAACCATGTCCGAACAAGGGTTTTATCCGGAGGAAGACTCCGTCAAGAGCTGGATAAAAACCTATTTCATGCCTGCGCTGGCAGGTGTGAAGGCATTACACGAAATCGGAATCGTACACCGGGATCTGAAGCCAGAGAACATTCTCATAGATAACGGCATTCCGAAGATCACTGACTTTGGCTTGGCGAGTTCAAGCAGGCTGAAGCCGATAACGCAGTCGATGGACATCAAGGGTTCGCCTCAATACATGTCGCCTGAACACTTCTTTGATTTTAAAAGGGCTGATCAAAGGGCTGACATTTATTCACTTGGCAAAATTCTGTTTGAAGTGATCGATGGAAAAATCACCTCGAAGACGATTCCATTTAAAAACGCCAAGCTGGCTAAAACCGAGACCCCTTTTTTCCAGGAATTGGATAAAATCATTCGGAAGGCAACGGCGGAGAACAAAGAAGAAAGGATCGCGTCCGTCGGAGAATTGAGTTCTCAGCTCGAAAAGGCAGTTCAGGAGGTTCAAAAGCCGAAGACACAGGCGACGGAAGCCAAGCCCCTCTCTTTTTTTTCCAGGCCGAAGTGGATCTGGTCGGGTGTCGCTGTGGCCGTGCTTTCTGTACTTTTGATGAGTGTTTGGCACTTGATGGGGGAACCCGGCTTGATCTTGATTAAGGAGGGCATCAATGAGAGAATCACAGGTAAGACGGAAATAATCGAAGATACCTTTTTTGCTGAATATTCAGGAAAACAGTATCTTATTTCGGGTGGAAAATTTGTTGTTCCGGGGTTTGCAGCTGGTGATGGTACGCGAGCAGTTGAGGTTGACCCCTTTTACATGGATGCTTTTTTTGTTACGAATCAGCAATTCGTTGACTTTCTAAATCAAAATCTTTTTAGAATCAGCATTGAAAAAGACGTGGTGAAAGGCGATGGAGCAAACTGGCTCATTTTGGGTGAAGTTCTTGCTGGATATGAGCCAATCGTTTACCGGAACGAAAAATTTCGTATCAGTGATCCGGTATATGCATCCAGGCCGGTATTGCGGATAACCGGATATGGCGCCTTGGCCTTCGCCACTTTTTTTGGCAGGCGGTTGCCCACCGAGGTGGAACTGTTTTATGCGATGGTCAAAGGGCGGGGCAACTCTCAATTGGAAACGGGAGAATCTTTTGATCGTTCAGCCGAGATGGGTATGATGGAACATTCGAACAAAAAAATGGACCATCGGCCGACAGGAGAAAAAACAAGCCCAGCTCCTTTTCGGGATGGAAACGCGAGTGATGAACCGAACCTTCCCATACTAAGTTTTCCGGCCGCTGCTTATGCTCCCAACAAGCTGGGTATCCGGGGCCTGAAGGAGGGGATCGGTGAATGGGTATTAAAAAGTCTGATCGACACTTCACACGACCAGACGAAAATAAACCTGTATGCAGTTGTCGGAGGGGTGGAGGGCGCCCCCGAAGAAGGAAGTCTCCTGCCCGAGGTTGTCAGCCGTCTTCCCTGGGAGGGATTCGAAGAAATTGGATTTAGAACGGCAAAAGACGCCACTTATGAGGATTCTGTAAAGAAAACGAGAAAGTGATGAGATTGGCATTGGTAATCGCGCATGCGGCGGGCATGGAGCAGTGGGGCGTAGATGACCAGGTGATGAGCGACCAGGCTTAGCCGAGGGCTGCAGTCAGTGCCCAAAAACCCGCAAACCCGAGCACGAAGCAGAGGGTGGCCCATCGGGTGTCTTTTTCCTCATGTGCCTCCGGCATCATTTCTTCGACCGTTACGGTCGTCAGCACACCGGCCGTGAAGACGAGCAGCCCCACTTTCAGAGGTTCCCCGGCTCCCCGAACCGCTACAAAACCCAAGGTGGCTCCGAGGAGGACGGGCAATGCAAAAGCTGCTGAAAGAAATATCCGTTTTGTTTTTTTGAGACCCTCTCGGCGCAAAACGGCCATGGTCGCGAAACCCTCGGGAATATCGGCGCCCACCTGACCGAGCGCGAGAAGCAATGCAAGGGTCGACCCGATGGTTGCCCCGGCGCCGATCATGACCCCGTCGCTAAAAAGATCGACCGCCACCGCGAAATAGATGAGCCAGGGTCCGCCCCCATTCTCAGAACCGCCTCCCATTCGACGACGTACGATTCCCAAAAGCGCATCGGCAAGCATGAAAAATAGACCGCCTGCCACGAAGGCGCCGATCATTGCCCAGGTAGGCTTTATATCCTTGGCCCGCGGCATGATCTCGATGGCAACCACCGCTGTGACGATTCCTGCGGCGGCATGCAGCGCAAGACTCAATGCCCGCTTAGAAACCGGAATCATCTCCGCAAGCAGGCCGCCAAAAAAATTGCCCCCCGCCGGAATCAGTGCGAAGCCAAGGGCCGTCAGATATTCATTCATTCTTTTTCTCTCCTAATAAATTGACAGCCGGAATCGAAGGCTTCCGAAAAGGCTCGGACCGGTTCCATATCACCAAAACATGTATCGATTATCATGACCATAGGGGAAAATCGGTATTTCAGGTTTTACACATGCTCAGGCAACTGTATTTGGAAGGAATACTCATCGGTGTGATCGTATATTTCCTACCGGCGCGGGCTCAACGGCCCGGACCGACGCTCGGCATGACCGAAGAAAGCCCGGTGGATGTGTTGAATAGAATGCGGGAACATTTTACACGCCGCCGCGAATAAATTTCACACCCGGCATGATTTTTAGAATTCATCATTCTCAATCAGCACCCCGGAATCCGGTTGGTTTTAAAACTAATTACAGGCTATTGTGATTATAAAGTTTTGTTTGGCACATCGGTTGCAATAATATAATGATAGATAATTGGAAAGAAATCAATTTTATCCAAACAGACAGGAGGGAATTTTATGAAAAAGAATTGGTTGATTGTTTCTATAGTGACCATTGGTCTCAGTCTGATCGCCGTTTCCTTGTGGGCCGGGGACTTCAGCCGGTACTCGAACGAAGAACTGATGGGGATGCACGACGGCATCCATCGCATGAGTTCGGGGGAGCGGCAATCGTTTATGGAAGAAATGCATTCCCGCTATCCGTCCATGACACCGGACGAACGCCGACAATACCGGGGGTACATGCATGAAGGCAGCCATCGGTGATGTGATGCTCGGGCATGCCATGGGTCAGGAGATCGTCACCCCCATCGATCTGGTGGACGGCGCCGACGGGGTGACCCATCCGGCGGTGACCAATATGATCCGGTTCATGCAGTCGCTGGATGTGGATGGTGATCCGGAAAACGGGATTACCATTACCCAACAGATGCGAAACGAGGCCGGCGGACGCGGGATCGATTTTCATATGGGCATCGATGAATTTGAAACCCATCCGGGCGTTATGGGCCTGCTGGATACGCTGAGCATGATGAACGCCTTCATGCATGGGGATCAAGAGCACCTGGCGCCGGTGGAACAGGCTCGGGAGCATATGCGTGAGCATATGGGAGAAGGATTTATCGATGATATGCCCATGTTCGACGACAACGGCGAGTATCCGGGGCCCATGATGGATGAAGACCGGTTACCGGCCATGTTCCCCGATTCGGATGAGGATCCAAATTCTGAAAGGCCGGATTCGGGATTTTCACCCGGACCGACCATGGGGCATGATGAAGCCTCCCGGGGGCCCGGCGACGGTATGCGAAACTGATCCCATCCGGAATCGTCATAAAAGGAGGGGCTAATGGAAATCGCCCTTTCCTTGGAGGGTTTGCACGTGCCGTTTCGGGGTCATAGGTTAAGAAGGAAGGAGATGTATATTATGGCGGAACATATCGGAATCGTCATTCAAGGGGAAGGAAAGGACCTGGTGCGGGTCACAGCGGATCGCAAGGGCGCCTGCGGCGGCTGCGATCTTCGGGGTGGCGGATGCAAGAGCTGCCTGGCCGGGGCCGACAAAATGGAAACCCGGGCCGTTAATTCGGCAGGCGCCCGGCCGGGGGATCTGGTCAAGCTGAAGCTGCCGGCTTCCAGTCTCTTCACCGGTGCGGCCCTGCTGTACCTCCTGCCGGTGGCGGGACTTCTTGTCGGCGCCTTGACAGGAAACCGGGCCTTCGGGCCGCCGGAAAATGTCAGTGCCGTCGGCGCCATTGCAGGGGCCTTTTTGGGTCTGGCGGTCGGGTATGCGGTGCTCATCGCCGTGGACCGCGCCGAAGGGCTACGCAGCCGATGGATGCCGATCGTCACGCAGGTGATCCAATCGAATGTCGGGGCGCCCGCGGGTCTGGCATCAACCGGTAAAAAAGCGTCCTGCTGTGGATGATGATAGATTGGTGATCGACGGGAAGCCGGCCGAGTGCTGCGCCGGACGCGGACCGGATGAAACGAAGCTTCGCGCCGCCGGTCTGGGGCAGCACTCGAGCGGGGCGTAATCTGTCAGGAGGGAAAAGGAAGGGGTTGTCCCCAGAGCAGATCCGCGTGTTTTTTTAAAAAGCCGCGGCGCGCCATTTTATCCACGGTCACCGCAATATCGTACTCGATAAACCGGACATCGAGGCGCGAGGTTTCGGTGTCCCAGATGACATACTTGGCTCGGGGATCCCAATCCCTGGGCTGTCCCACACTGCCGACATTGATGATATATCGGCGATCATCGCCAAGAGGCGTTTCGCCTTCATGAAGTTCCTCCTCCTGAAGGACTTGTCCGTCATAAGAAATTATATTCAACATGTGGGTATGCCCTGTGAAACTGAATTGCTGCCGGGTGGTATTGAATGCCTCCACCAGCTCATCGTCTTCCAGATGGTGCAGATAGGTCGAGGGTAAATCGGGTGGACAGCCGTGTATAAATAGGGCATTTCCGATGATGAGACGAGTCGGAAGCGTTTTGAGGTAATCCAACGATTCCTCGCTCAGATAATTTCGGGTGATCATCAGAGCCTGAAGGGCCGGGGGATTAAATCCTTCCTCTTCATCCGGGTCGAGAACGCCCAATTCATGATTGCCCAGAAGGCTGATAATTCCCTTTTTCCGAATCAGGGAGATGACCTTTTCGGGTTCCGGCCCGTATCCGATCATGTCGCCCAGATGGATGATCCGATGTACTTGCGATCGTTCAATATCTTCTATAACCCGTTCCGCTGCTTCCAGGTTGGCGTGAATATCGGATGTAATTGCTGTTCTCATTTCGCATCCCTGATCTGTATCGTCCATTCCTCTTCCGTGTACCGCAAGAGTTGATACTCAACAAGTGGATGAAGGGCATTGCTGCTCAGGCATGAACCCGTGCATGAACCCGTCTAATTGAGTATCATGAAATCCGGTACATCCTATAAACGGTATCGCACGGAATGCGGCCTTGTCGTCCGGAATTGGCCATGATACTTGACCATGATGCGTTTGGGTCAGCGCTCGACCGTCTGATTCAGCCTTTCTCATGCCCTTCCCGGTAGTGCTGAATGATTTCATCCAGGGTTCGACCGTCGCCGAAAGTGGCCAGGGGATTGATTTCCAACCTCGTGCTTGGGATCGACGGCAATGGCTCGGTCGAACATTTCAATCGCTTTTTCAGACTGCTGATTCCGTCGGTACATAACCCCGAGATCGGTCAGCACGTTCGGATTATCCGGGGCGATAGCAAGCGATTTTTCATAAGCGTCGATGGCCTTTTGGTATTGGTTCGCATCGAAGTAGGCGTGGCCGAGTCGAGCCCACAATTCAGGATTTTCCGGGTTTTGGGCGGCTTCGGCTTCCAGAGCCTCGAACATTTGG
The DNA here is from genome assembly GCA_011390315.1 of Desulfobacteraceae bacterium. Taxonomy (GTDB): domain Bacteria; phylum Desulfobacterota; class Desulfobacteria; order Desulfobacterales; family Desulfococcaceae; genus JAABSQ01. Next base: position 36 of record JAABSQ010000120.1, on the reverse strand, counting down.
GCCGGAGGGGCGTTTGAATCCGCCCGGAGAGCATGT
>JAABSQ010000670.1 GCA_011390315.1 Desulfobacteraceae bacterium | reverse complement strand
TGAAGGCATGTATCGACGACCGCGCAAACGGCTGGGGCGGATCATCTACCGGATCATCGATGTCCTCAGTTTCAGCACCAAGATTCGGGATCTGGGGGAACTCCTCAACCGGCGGGTGGTGCAGTCCGAGGAGTCGACCCCGGACCTGGCCTCCCATCCCGGCGGATTCATCCGGGCCTTTCACAAGCGGCGCATGGGCATGGCCGAATCCTACATTCGAATTGCCCAGAAGCTTGACCGAAGCAACTACAAGGAGCGGCTCCATTCCCTGAAAGTGCTGATGGAGCTTTCCTTCCACGCCAAGACCGTGAGGATGCCCCTCAACACCGCCCGGGTTCAGATCGAGATCATGAAAGAGGCGGTCAAGAACATTCACAACCGGCGGCGGCAGCTGGAGATGATCGCCGATTTTTCCCTGGCTTCTTACGGCCACGAGGCGGTGATTCGACGGTTTCTTCGGGAACTGAAGCGGGTGGAAGTCCCCGAAAAGGGTCTGGCCCTCAAGGACCTCGACATGGGGTGGGACTCCCATGTTCACGACAACCTCTCCGAGGGGCGAAAGACTCCGAGTCAGCTCATCCTGGACGCTTTTATCAAGGGGATGTCCCGGGTGAACCTGGCCTACTATGATATTCCCCACCCCGAAATGGTCTTCGAGGCCATGGAGGCGGGGAAGATCCTCGGCATTCAGGTCTCCATCGGCATCGAATTCAGCACCGGTCCACGGCGGCGTCGAAAGCACTTTCTGTTTTTGCCCCCCCAGAATGATTCCGAGGGATTCCTGGAATTCTTCGACCGCCGGGCCGGCGCCTTGACCCCCTTTGTAGAAGGGCTGGAGGAAAACCGGGTCCGGCGCCGCGCCACCATCACCCGGAACCTGGAACTTTTCAACGATACCCATCTTATTTCCTTGAACCAGGGGTATTCGGATAACGGCATTTTCAGCCTCGGGCGGCTGCGGTTCGAGGATCTGGAGCGGATCATTCCCCACGGCCAGTATTCCCGAAACCACCTGGGGGAACTGCTGTATGAAAAACTGAAGCGGGTCCTGAAGCGCCGGGTGCTGGCCCTCAAGATTCAGCATGAGGTCTACCGACAGCTTCACGGACAGGAGACTATGACCGGATGGGAGCTGGAGCGCATTCAGAATGCCTACCACACCGCCCGGGAGCAGTATGTCACTCTCACCCCCGGCGGAGTGAAGTCGACCTATTTTTCCGGGAAGCGAATCCTGGACTACGACTCCGCTTTCGCTTCGGAGACGGAAATCCTGGCGGCGCTCAAGGCCGCCGGCGGACGCATCGTGTTCAACCGTCCCCTGGAGCAGGGCATGGCGGACATGATCATGCTCTTGATCACCGAGCATGCCCATATCGACATGATCGAACTGATGAACATGCGGGACAGTCTGGAACGGGACCCCACCGATTTTATTCGTCTCGGACGATTTGTGGAACTGCTCAATACCGGTTCCGCCGCCGATCTTCGGCGCTTCGTTTCGGACCTGGGGGTCGGCCCGATCGACTTCGACCTTCTGCGGCAGGCCCGGGACCGGTATCATCAGGACCATCTGATCCCTTTGACCGGCAGTGCGGCCACCGGGTGGGA